>NZ_PJBU01000095.1:0-63461 GCF_002863645.1 Psychrobacter sp. MES7-P7E
ATATAAAAGATATATAAAAACTGTCACATGGTTGATGTCTGCATATCTTTTATATTGTGAGAAAGCCAGTTGGTCGGACCTTTGAAACGTTATTCACATCAGTTTATCTAGATGGCTTGATATAAGAAAGCGTAGCAGTATTTTAAGAAAAGGAGTGCTCTGTGAAATTCTCTTGTGCATTAGAAACGTCTTCTGAACGTATTCGTCTGGTCAATGTTATTTCGCCGCTTATCAAAGCAGGTTATCAGCTAGTCTCCCAAAAGCAAGAACCTTCAGAGAATGGTGGTAATATCATTCATGTGATCGCAAGAAGCCTGGGCTCTAAAACGCAGGAAGATCTAATCGAGGATTTATCTTCAATTGAAGGTTGTACGCTTTTTAATCTAGAAATAGAAGAAGAGGGTGGCTCGTCAGCTGCTCCTGCAAAAAAGACATTGGATGAGAAAAGCGTCTTATCAGCCATTGGTGCTTATTACCCTAAAATAGCAGATATTGTCAGCCAGTATGAAGATAGTTTACCTATTGAGCGACGTGTGACGGCATTGCAAGAGTTGGGTCGTAAGGTTGGCGGCGGTATTTACCAGCGTGATTATTCACTTGGCAGTCCACTGAAGATGCCTACTACGATCACTCGTGAGCTTGTGCCAGCACTGAAAGGTCTGTCTAAAGTTAAAGCAAAAAACAATGTGATCTATTTAATCAAATGTCCGTTCTGTAAGTCGTCAGATCATACTCACTCAGGATGTCATTTTATTGTGGGCTATATAGAAGGCTTTTTGGCAAGCAACCCTGCTATAGATGTGGTTCAAGTTGAAGAGACTAACTGCGGCGCCGGTAGTACCAATATTTGTGAATTTACCATTGGGTAGGAAAAATTGTGTGTAGATAATTTCATGTCTATGCAAAAAAATCAACGAGCGAATGACGCACCGTGTTGCAATAAAAGTAACGTTATTTGACTCAATTCTTATGATAGATAAAAGGCAAAAAAATGATGGAAGTTGAATATAACTTACTTTTGGTATTGGTCTCATACGCCATTGCAGTATTTGGTTCTTATGTTGGCTTAAACCTTGCCATTCGAGTACCTTCTGCTAAGCCAGGAACAGATTTGTATTTTTGGGTAGCGCTATCATCGATTGCTATCGGTGGTGCGATTTGGTCTATGCATTATATCGGTATGATGGCAGTAGATATGAAGATGCCTGTGACTTATGACTTAGGGCTAACAATTGTCTCAATGCTACTCGCGATTTGTTTCGTTGCAGTCGGTATTGTCATCGTAGGTCGCGGTGAATCAAGCGTTGCTAAGTTAATCGGTGGCGGCGTACTTACTGGACTGGGTGTTGCAGCTATGCATTATACCGGTATGGCCTCTATGCAGATGGACGCTACCATGTCATACAATATACCGCTGCTTATCTTATCGATTGTGATTGCTATTGCAGCTGCTATCGCTGCGCTATGGTTGGCATTCAATCTACGTGGTACATTACAGCGTTTTGGTAGTGCCTTCATCATGGGTCTGGCAGTTTGTGGTATGCATTACACTGGGATAGCCGCGATGGAAATGACGATGACTGATCACTCAATGTCTATGGATTATACGCATGCAGGTGCCATATCTTCATCAATTATGATCTTCATCGGTTCAGCAATCGTATTGAGCTTACTATGGGTCATTGCTTCTAAAAATGCACCTAAGCAAGCGACACTAGCATTTGGCGAGTAATTTTAAACGCTCATTTTTAATATCAATTAAAAATGAAAATAAACAAGGGTTTTTAGATTAATATCTAAAAACCTTTTTTGTGTCCGTTCAAATCATCTGCTAACCACGTGTATGCGTAGCGGATTATTTATTCATCATCCTTTTCAATTTTGACACTCATCATAATAGAGCGTACTTGGCATGGTTTAATATGCTGAATATTGGTCTCTAAGTTAGGTCTCTCTGATAGCCCCAACCAATAAGAAAATCCAGCTTGAGTCAAATCAATCCCACTATGAGAGGTATACCCAATGCCACCTGATGGACGGCTATTAATTTCAAGAACTCGGTGCTGACCGCTATCATCAGCTTTGGTCTGTACACTGACGATACCATCACAGCCAAAAGCCCTAATCAATGGGATTACGACATCCATGACAGACTGCTCATAACCAACGTGTTGTATCTTTCCTGTTTTATGACGAGTGACAGCAGCTAGGACTTCGCCATATTCACAGACTACATCGATAGAGTACTCTTGCCCTGACAGATAAGGCATTAGCAGCATTGGAATAGGGCGCTCGTGTACCATTTGGCTGTTGGTATAGGCATTCACAAACTGAGCTGTGTTGATTTTTTTCTCTTCAGTAAAATATAAGTGCTCAAAGCTATCATATTGCTCGCCATATTCTTTACCAGAGTCCAGTCGCCAAAACCCTTGGGCAAAAATACCGACAACAGGTTTAACACATAGAGGTTGGTCACCATGCTCGGCTAATAAAGCCTCAAGCTCCGCCGTATTGTCAAAACGCCATGCGTCTGCCACTGGAATGTTATGAGTGTGACAATGCTGCATAAAAGCAAATTTATCATCGATTGATTCTAGTGCCGTTACGCTGGTTGCGCCCGTCAATAAGCGAATACCCGCAGCGTCAAATTTCTCACGATGCACTTCATAATCAATACCATTGCGCCCAGTCAGTAGTACTTTTACGTTATGCTTTTGAGCTTGCTCCAATACGAATTGCCAGCGTGGTATGGCAGTTTCATCAGTCATTTGGATATCAGTATCTATAATCGAGTCAGATGGCTCGCGATAAACCATATCGGCAAATTCGAAAATCTCAGGTCTATCATGACGGTGTGAGGCAAAAACTTGAAAGGGCTTATTTGATTTGCTCTTTAGACTTTGTAAGCTCTCCAACATATCACGCTGGCTAGATTGACCTTCAGCTAACCACGCTGCTACTGGTATTGAAGGGTTACTATTGTCAGCAAGATTATTCATAATTCTCTCAGCGTTATCATTAGGTGTAGGGGAATGGGCAAGTCAATACTGCTACTGCAAATCTAGTTGTAATATTAGCAAAGGTATACGGTTTAATAGGACGTATTATATACAAATGATATGCGTTATAAACGCCTCTGATAAAATAGTCCTAGGGATTTGTAAGAACGACTTTAGTGCTTATATCGCGATTGTCTGATTCAAAAAATTCATGATATCCATGCTACTATATGATGATAGTAGGCATGACAATGACAACAGCATAATAAATAATCCAAAGGACGTATGATGAGTCAAAACCAACCTCAAAAACTAATTGCAGGTGCCAATGCGCCACTACCGACTGACAATATTAGCATTCGTATTTTAAGCCAAAATGCCATCGATTGTGCCGCTTATCGTCTGACTACTGACGGCAAAGTACGCGGTGATGGAGACATGATATTTTATGGTCAGACACGTAGCGATGATGGTAATGTTAGCTTCCGTGGTCATGACAGTGATGGGTTTTTTGATATTAATTTGTCTGCACAGCCTGCAAGTATTGAGAAAATTGCCCTAGCGTTTTCTAGTGCGCAAACACTGTCACAAGTTGGCGATGTGGACATTCAAGTTCTGCAAGGCAATCAAGTACTGATGACCTGTCAGCTGAGTAGCGCAGGCCGTAATGAAAAAGCCATTATATTGGCTGAATGCTATCGCAGACAAGGAAGCTGGAAATTTCGTTTTATTGCCCAAGGATTTGAGGGAGGGCTAAAGCCTTTATCTGAGCATTTTGGTGTGGAAATCGCTGATGAAGCGCCTGCCCAAAATCATAACCCTGCACAAAGCCAACCTCAACCTATCAACACGCAGCGACCAATCAATACGCAAAAAGCAGGCAACACGTCTCAAGCCAACAATCCGCCACCGATTCCTGCTAACTCTTCAATTAACTTAAGTAAAATAACCTTAACTAAAAATCAATCTAGCATTAATCTTAAAAAACGTGATGATTTTGGCAAAATTTCGGTCAATTTAGATTGGAATCAACGCCCGCAAAATGATAAATCAACACCTAAGAAAGGCATACTGGGTGATTTGTTTAAGCAGCATCAATCAAGCGGTATCGATCTAGATGTTGGCGCTATGATTCATCTAAAAAATGGTGAAAAAACTTTGATTCAAGCGTTGGGCAATCGCTTTGGTAGCTTGCAATCAGCGCCTTATGTTTGTTTACGTGCGGATGATAGAACGGGGCAGGTAAGCGGCGGTGAATGGCTAGATATCAATGGTCAGCAATGGTCGCAGATTGAAGAAGTATTTATCTTTGCGTTTATTTACGAAGGCGCACCTAACTGGGAAAAAACCGATGGGGTTGTGACTATCCATGTGCCAGAGCAATCACCGATTGAGACACGTTTGACCGAAGGTGCTGGTAATCTACCAATGTGTGCCATTGCCCGTTTGGTCAATCAACAAGGCAGTATCAATGTTGAGCGTATCAACCAATACTTCAAAGGTCATCAAGAAATGGACAAAGCGTTTAACTGGGGCTTTAGTTGGAAACGTGGACGTAAATAGTGTTTTTTAAGATCTAAATAATAAATATAAAAGAGCGGCCCAACTATTGATAGATGGACCGCTCTTTTTTCAAATAAACTATTTAACTAGATTGGTAATAATCCAGTTAAAGTCTCAAGTCAATTATGCATGCGGTGTGATAGCAGGCATTAAGTCGTGGAAGGTGCGGCCAGAAGCTGTCTCGCCAATCGCATGCATTTTCCATTCATTATTGTGACGATAAACTTTTGCCATTACCATTGCTGTGTGTCCACCTTGGGCAGATAAGTTATAACGTGCTACTTCACTATTGTTATTGGCATTAACGATACGGCAAAAAGCATTTTCTACTGTCTCAAACGTTTGACCAGTAAAGCTATTGACCGTAAATACCAATGAGACCACATTAGCAGGTACTCTTGAGAGGTCAACGTTTATGACTTCATCATCGCCATCACCGTCGCCAGTACGGTTATCACCAGTATGCACGATACTGCCGTCTTTCGATTTTAACTGACTGAACCAAATTGCATCGACCGCTTGCTTGTTAGCATCGAACATGATGCATGAAGCATCTAAATCGATAGAATCGCCGCCAGAACCGCCGCCGAATAATTTTCCTAAGAAGCCACCTTTTTTATCTTGTGGCCCTTGAGCAACATCCCAGCCTAGACCTAGTTTAACTTGAGTCAGCTCGCCACCAGCTTCTTTGCTTAGGGAGATTTTTTGACCTTTTTGAAGACTAACTGCCATGTGAGTATCCTTATAATAATTGTGAGTAAAACCGTTTAAAAATAATGCTAAAGAATGTTATAAATTGCGAAAGGCACTATAAGATATTGTCTAAAAAGCCACCACCGCCACCACGTCCGCCTGAGCTACTACCTAGGACGCTTTGTATCCAACCTTGATAACTGTCACGATTGCGCGAGCAAATAATGACTTTGCCATTTCCTGAGAAGTTCAGAACCATACCTTCGCCACTGGTGACGGAGTTAATAATATTGCTCATGATGCCTTTTTTCTTACTGGTCGAAACTGACAACTTGTATTCAAGATTCGAATCCCAGCAGACTACATGACCATTATCAATGATGACGTCTTTGTCTGGTGTGACATCAATTTCAAACAACGAGCCAAAACCAGATACCACGACTTGGCCTTGGCCTTGGGTCTGCATCACCATAAAGCCGCCTGTATCACCAAATACTGCACCGCCTAAGTTGCGTTGAATATTGGCTCTGATATCGACGCCAGTTTGGGCCGCGACAAAAGCACCATCACTCAAGGTATACTGCTGTTTGCCAACTTCTATGATTTGCATATCACCATCGAGCGTAGGCGAAAGCAGACAGTCGCCCTCACCATTAACCGCTTCAATCTGCTGTTGAAACAACGATTCATCGTTTGCAAAGCGGCGCATCAGTGACTGCATCAGCCCACCTTGTAGCTTACCTTTCAGCTCAAGATTGGACTCCATCATCACCATTGCATTGGCTTCACAATAAATTGAATCGCCTTTTTTAAGATTACAATGCAAAAAAGGTTCAATAGTACCGATTAAACTGAATGTTGCGGCCATGGCTTGCAAATCCTTATTCTAATATCTTTGTTAAATGCTCTTAATGTGTGCGTGTGCTTTTATGTGCTCTATAGCTTTTAATGATAAGCCAATTAAATTTAAAGCCATCAAATGCGTTAAAGGGGCACACTTGATGGCTCATTAGATCATAACCAGACGTCTGATTATGATAATTGGCTTGCTAAACGTTTACGTTGGTTTTAACGTTAAACATTTACGCCATAAGAGGCTGCTAATGGTCCAAGACCACCGCTGAAGCCTTGACCAACCGCACGGAATTTCCAATCACCGCTGTGACGATATAATTCACCGAAAATCATTGCTGTTTCAGTACTGCCGTCTTCTGATAGGTCGTAACGAGCGATTTCAGATTCGCCATTGTCGTTTACAACGCGGATATAAGCATCACCAACTTGACCGAAGTTTTGGTTACGTGCTTGGCCTTCATAGATGATGGCGCAGATAGCTACTTTGTTGACATCAGCTGGGATGCTTGCAAGATTGATTTTGATTTTCTCATCATCGCCATCGCCTTCGCCAGTACGGTTATCACCAGTATGCTCAACAGCACCGTTGTCTGATTTTAGGTTATTGAAAAAGATAAAATCTTGGTCGTTACGGACTTTGCCTGCTTCGTTAATCAAGAAACCGATTGCATCTAAATCAAACTCTTGGCCGTCAGTGGCACGTGGATCCCAGCCTAGACCGACTGTAATGTTAGTTAAACCTGGCGCTTCTTTTGATAAGTTTACGTTGCCGCCTTTTGTTAAGCTAATAGCCATACAAATATCCTTTGGATTAATAGTTAAGTGGATTGAGTGATAAAAAATAAACTAAAAGTTGTGCAGTGACTGATACCTCAGAGCAAATAATAAAAACTTACCTGTACGCTATGCCCTGCATATCATTACGTTTTACTATACTAAGCGTTTGCTCACTAAGCAAGGCGTATTTTGTGCACTTACTATATGCTTACTAAGGGACATAATACTTCTGTATCTTTGATAATTTCTAATCAACTTAGCAATAGTCGTTAAGATATTGTTATGAAAAGTAATGTTTCATACAAAAGGGATTTAGCACAAAGGTAGCTTAGATAAAACAATCGCTTTAAAAAACACCGACTGACTATATGGGCTTAGAATAAACTAACTCATGGCTTAGGTATGCTTCGCAGCTAGTATGAGAGCATGGCATTATATAAAAAACCTATTTAGATAAATATACATGTATCTCTTATTCTGCAAAAACCGACCAGCCAGTTTTTTGTACAAAGCGCTCTAGTGCTTTTAGTCCAAGCTTAGAGTTACCTACATGATCAAGCCCTGGTGACCAGACAGCGATAGACCCTTTACCAGGTGCTATCGTCAAAATACCGCCACCAATACCACTTTTGCCTGGTAAGCCCACACGGTAAGCAAATTCGCCAGAACCATCATAATGACCACACATCATCATCAATGAGTTAATACGGCGTGCTCGTTTTTCATTGATTACACGTACTCCTGAGTGTTTATCAACTCCGTTAGACACTAAATAAAGACCGGCGCTGGCCAACTGTTGGCAGTTCATTGCAATTGAGCACTGATGAAAATACGTACCTAATACATTGTCCACATCGTGTCTTAAACGACCAAAGGATTTCATAAAGTGCGCCAGAGAGGCATTCCGGTCCTTGTGCGCCATCTCAGAAGCCGCTACTTTGTGATCAAAGCGAATTGACTCATCATCTGCAATGAGGTGAACAAACTGCAGGATTTCACCCAGTGTTTCTTTGGGTTTATGCCCCATCATAATAGCATCCACCACGGCAATGGCACCAGCATTGATAAATGGGTTGCGCGGTCGACCAGACTCATGCTCGAGCATCACAATTGAATTAAAAGGATCGCCAGATGGTTCACGCCCGACGTGTGTCCAAAGTGTATCGCCTAGCTTGCCAAGACCAATGGTTAAGGTAAATACCTTAGAGATACTTTGGATGGAAAACAGAGTGCTTGCATCACCTGCTGTATACATATGCCCATCAGGAGTCGCTACGGCTATACCGAACTGATTAGGATCAATATGAGCCAATTGCGGGATATAATCTGCTACTTTGCCGCGATCAGTTTCTCTTGCCATCTCTGCGGCAATATCATCAAGAATGTTTTGCATATCGTTTATAGGGTCTTATTTCGACAATTTATTTAAGGACGAGGATTTTAACTGAAGATAGGGTAATAGTAACAGGGCAAACGTAACTTTAACCATTGATTGTCTCAATTATTGGTTATTTCGATATTTTTTGGACTTCGATATGACCTGATAGGGTGACAAAAACAGTATGACAAAAAAACAGGCCATACCTGATGATATGACCTGCTTAGATGTATAACTAGATACAGACTACACTGAATACAGATTACACTGAGAACATGCCTTAGTTTAAGCTTGCTTTCTCAGCTTTACGATGCTGAAGTGACGCTAGCAGCGCCCAACCAATAAAGGCAATACCAATCAGACCAGTGATAATCTCTGGTACATGGAACTTCACTGACAATAGCATAATCAGTGCCAATGCGCCGATTGCATAATGTGCGCCATGCTCAAGATAGATGAACTCGTCAAGCGTGCCTTTGTCTACCAAGAAGATAGTCATAGAACGTACGAACATCGCACCAATTGCAAGACCTAACATGATAACAATTACGTCATTGGTGATTGCAAATGCGCCAATCACACCATCGAAACTGAATGAGGCATCTAGGACTTCTAAGTATAAGAAACCAATGATACCGCCTTTCATGATAGCACTGGTCGCCGCAGCGCCCGAACCATTTTCTTCGTTTTCTAAGTCTTCTTCCAGATCGCCCTCAAGCATACCTGATACAACCTGTACGCCCAGATAAACCAAGATACCCCAAACACCTGCGATTAGGACAGCACTTGACTGCTCTGCATTGGCCCATGATACCGCAATCATCAAGACGATAAGCGCTACAAATACGCTCATGGCATCGACTTTACCTAGCTTGGCTAAACGGCTCTCAAGCCAGTCAAACCAATGTACTTCTTTGTCATCAAAAATAAAGTTCAAGAATACCAATAGTAAGAAAATACCACCAAATGCTGAGATTTCCGCATGGTGTGCCATCAGTCTTGCTGAGTACTCTTCAGGGCTATATAAAGCCAAGTTAATGACTTCCATCATACCAAGGTCAGCAGTAACCGCGACGATGACAATAGGGAAGACCAATCGCATACCGAATACAGCGATTAGGATACCAACGGTTAAAAATATCTTTTTCCAAAATTCGTCCCAGCCCTTGAGGACTGAAGCATTGACCACCGCATTATCAAACGATAATGAAATCTCCATGACGGCCAAAATAGCGGTAATAGATAGCGTGGTGATCATCCCACCCATACCACCATGTGAATATCCCCACCATGCCGCTATCGCTAAGGCAATGATAGTGAAGATAAAGTCTAAATAAAAATGTCTCATGACACATCCTGTCTGGTTGCGTAAAGCTAAGGTCTACCTAGTATAGGCATGAACCGCAAAAAAGCGGTTATTGCTAACCACTTTTTATGCATAATTTTAAACGAAACGGAAAGCATTACTAGTCATTTGGTCATTAAAAATTGTGACTATTTGCAACGATGGCGGTTTGCTATTTTGGACGTGATGACGGTGACTAATAATAGACTAAATACCAGTAAATAATGGTTTTAGATATCAACACCGTATTGCTGACACATCGCTTGCAAGCCGCCAGAATAGCCTTGACCAACAGCGCGGAATTTCCATTCACCATTGTGACGATATACTTCGCCAAACACCATCGCTGTCTCTACAGAGTAGTCTTCTGCTAGATCAAAACGTACCACTTCAGTGCCAGTCTCTTCGTTAACGACACGGATAAAGGCGTTTGCGACCTGACCAAAGTTCTGGCTACGCGCTGCAGCGTCATGAATAGTCACTGTCACGACTACTTTATCTACGTCTGCAGGTACTTGAGTGAGGTTTACTTTGATAACTTCATCATCACCGTCGCCTTCGCCAGTACGGTTGTCACCAGTATGCTCGACAGCGCCATTGTCAGACTTCAGCTGATTATAAAAGATGAAGTCATGATCGCCGCGCACTTTACCCGCGCCATTTAGCAAAAATACGCTAGCATCAAGGTCGAACTCAGCACCAGAAGTGGCACGCTCATCCCAACCAAGACCGATAAGTAGCTTGGTTAAATTTGGGTCAGTTTTCGTTAGCGATAAATTACCGCCTTTATTAAGTGATAAAGCCATGGTGTTATCCTTTTTATTAGACATTAGTGGTTTTATAAAGTCATCGAAAAAAGGCGATGCTTACGCAATAACTGCGCAAATCCATCGCCTAGTAACGCTCTATCATAGCAACAAAAAATGGCCCAATCAAAGCTGATTGGACCATTGTTATATTTCATATACATTCGGCAAAAAACAGAAGTTTCAGGTACTTATATTGCCACTATATATCTATAGTCTTACTTATCAAAATCCTGTTTACGGACTTTAGATTCTAAACTGTAAATCTAAAACTTCGAATTATAGACTTTGACGATGACGAATCTCAAAGCTTTGATGAATCGGCTTTTTGATGTTGAAATCAAAGCCAATGGTTTTTTGTGTGATATCAATGATCTCATAACGCTGAGTCAACTGCTCATCTAACTCAAAACGCGTAAAGTTGTTAGAAAAGTACAAGACACCATCAGAGGTGAGGCGGTTCATGGCACGATTAATCAATGCCGCATGGTCACGTTGCACATCAAAAGTACCTTGGAATTTCTTAGAGTTTGAGAAGGTTGGTGGATCAATAAAGATAACATCGAACTGTTCGGTATTGTCTTTAATCCACTCAAAGATATCGGCAGCAACGAACTGGTACTTATTGCGGCTAACATCCAAACCGTTCAAGACAAAGTTTTGTTTGCCCCAATCTAGATAGTTCTGTGACAAGTCAACGCTAGTGACCTTCTTCGCACCAGCAAGCGCTGCATGCACACTTGCGGTACAAGTATAAGCAAACAGGTTAAGTACTGCTTTACCGTGGCTGTTGTCCTTAATACGAGCACGCATATTACGGTGATCGATAAACAGACCAGTATCTAAGTAATCTGTAAAATTGACGTAAAGGTAAGCACCATCTTCACGCGCAACATGAAACTTGCCACGTTTTTCTGTGGTGTTCTGCTTGCTGTACTGATCGTTGCCAGACTGACGGGCACGCGTTTTGATAAAGATCTGTTCACGGTTAATATCGAAGACTTCACGGATACCCATCAATGCCAAGTTAAAGCGTTTTTTGGCGGTCTCGGGTGGTATGGTTTTCGGCGGCGCATATTCTTGCACATGCGCGTAGTCACCATATAAGTCGATAGCCACTTTAAAATCAGGCAGGTCAGCGTCATAGACACGTATATTACTGACATTGTCTTTTTTAGCCAGTTTTTTCAGCTTGGCAAGATTCTTTTGCAGGCGGTTAATAAAGTCTTGACCGTCTTCTACTTCAATCTCACGTTTCTCAAAGCGGCTCACAAGATTGCCTGTTTGCCCAGCAATCAATGTGCCATAGCGGAAATAAACGGTAATGGCACCATTATGACAGCGTAAGGTTTTTGGCTCTTTAATCGGCAAGATATCGACTTGCTCGACATGAGAGGCCAATATACCAAGCATCGGATCAATGCCGCTACCGGCAAAGCTGTCTTGCAGAATAAGCCCAATCGCTTGATACAATGGTTTAATCATCTCCTCATCGCCCAAACGCTCACCATAAGGTGGGTTGGTGATAATTAGAGGGTTGCTCAATCGACCATCATCGACCAAAGGCTTTAGCACACTGCTTAGCCGGTCAAGGGCGCGCGTTTCAATGTCGAGTAGCGGTAGCAAGTCTTGTAGGCCAGCGGCAATCAGGTTTTTTTCTGTGGCGATAATCGCGCCACTATCTGCATCAAATCCCAAAATCAGCGGTAGGGTGTCTGGCTGCTCATTAGCGATGGCTAAGCCTTCACGGAAACGTATCTGTGCATCATCAATCATCTGCTGCCATAGCGTCTCGTCATGATGTTGCCATTGATAAAAACCAAATTGATTGGCGGCTTTGTCGATACCCACGGCATAGTCGCAATGCATCAATAACGCTTCGATAAGGAACGTTCCAGAGCCGCACATTGGGTCAATTAACGCATTATAGAAAGGTGCGTCGCCAGCTTCATTTTTCTTGTGCCAACCAGCGCTATAGAGTAGGGCGGCTGCCAAGTTTTCTTTTAAAGGTGCTTCTGTCATGGCCACACGATAACCACGGCGATGCAAACTGGTACCAGATAAATCTAAATACAACTCAGCTTGCTTATCATTGATGGTAGCAAAAACAGAGAAGTCTGGGTTTTTGCTATCGACGTTAGGGCGGCTGTCGTAAACTTCGTTAAACGTATCGGCAATAGCATCTTTGATACGTAGCATGGCAAATTGCTGACTGACAGCGACACGCTTATCGACAGACAAACGAATAGCAAAGGTTTGCTCTAGGCTAAATTGCTCAGTCCAATTGACCGATTTTGCCAAGCCGTATAGCTGCTCTGCAACGTCGTATTCTGCATTGATGTTTTTACGTTTAATCAGCATCAATACTCGTGAGGCCACACGTGACCATAGACAGATGGTATATAGTTCACGTAAGCCACCAGTTACAGCTAGACGGCCGGTACTTTTGATTTCGCTGTCAATGCCAAAACTGGTTAGCTCAGTCTGCAATGGTGACTCAAGCCCATCGGCACAGGTAATAATAAGATCAAGCGACAACTCTGGTGAAGCTGCTGTTAGAGATGCGGGCGCGGTTTGTTCGGTCATACGGGTACCTGTGGGCTAAATTGACAAAAAAGCAAATAATAAGATAATCGGTGTAACCGGCAATTTTACCATAATTCACAGTAGGATGGTTCAAAGTAGCCGTGTTTAAGATTTTGACTATGTGATAGTCAAATACGTGACAATAAATTCTCTACTCACCCTTCGTCAGTGGTAATTCCTCCGGGACGATTTGAGTGGTGGTTGCAAAGGGCTTGGTCGCGATAGGGTAGTCAACATCCTTTGGCATCAGCAAGCGCATATGCGGATAGGGCGTAGAGATATTAGCCGCGTCAAACGCGATTTTAATCTCTTCTTGTAGCACTTCTTTGATTTTGGGTATGCGGGCAACGGCTGCTGGTTTGACCCAAAAGCGTACGATAAAGAATACCCCGTACTCACCAATTTCTGCCACGGTCGCTGAAGTCTCAGGACGATTAAGCACCGCATCGGTATCGCTGAGTACTTGCAAGATTTCCTTGCGAGCTGTTTCTATATCATCTTCGAACGCGATACGTACGCGAATATCAAAACGGATAAAGTTCTTGGAAGTCAGGTTAATGACTTCTGATGAGGCAACGTTAGAGTTTGGGATAATGACAGTAATATTGTCTCGAGTGAGGATATGAGTGGTGCGCAACGCGATAAGTACCACACGCCCTTCATTATCATTGATATGAATCCAATCACCGACTTGAAAAGACTGCTCAAGCAGAATGGTAATACCAGCGATAAAATTAGCAAGTGTCGATTGAGCGGCGAAACCTACTGCCAAACCAACAATACCCAAACCTGCGACTAAGGATACGATGTCAAAGCCAAATTGCGCCATAACGCTGGCAAGCCCGAGTACCAATAGTAGTACAGATAAAATATTTTTGAGTAGCTGCTCTATGGAAGCATTGAGACCATAATGCTGTAGGACTCTGTGAATGATTTGTCCTGATGATGCCCAAAGTACGTAATAGATGCCCGCCCAAGTGCTTGCCTTCGCAGTGGCTTTGATGGTTTCTGGCTCAAAGTTTATCTGACTCATAATCGCTATCAGACTGGCGACAATCCAGACATAGCGCAAAACTGAACGGACAATCTTGGTGCGGCGCTCATTTAGTCTAATTTTGGCGCGGCTTTGCCTAAGGATATAATTGGCCAACCAATAAAAAAATCCCAATACCGCAAGCAGTATTAGGATTTTGATGCCAGTGCTCGCCAGTTCTACTGCTTGAGAGGACCAATTAAGGGACTCTTCATCGATAGAGCCGCCGAGAGCAAGATATAGGCTAGTATGTAAGTCGCGAATGATCTCTTTAAAAAAGTCGGTAACACTAGCGATTGGCATTTTTTCGTCCATGCAGGATGTGTTTGTACAAAAAATTATAAATGAATATATATTTATAAATTACCTCAAGTCGTCAAGGCAATCAAATAAAGTAACGCTTAAAACTAATTACTACCAAATTGAAAGCATTGCTAACTTGAGGACTTAGCTAAATGGTCAATTAAGAACTATCCTTTTGGGTATCTAAAGATTGGAAAGGTATCTCCATTTTGTACTGCACATCACGTAACGCTGTACGTAGCCCCTCTAGTATCGTTGGGTGATAAAAAGGGGTATCGAGCATAGCCTTGATACTCAAATCATTGGTAATCGCTGTAGCAAGTATATGACCGATATATTCAGCATCAGGACCGACCATACTAGCACCTAAAATTCTGTCTGTCTTTTTGCAGCCATAGATATGTAGCAGCCCGCAATTGACACCCATTACACGGCTACGTCCTTGATTATCAAAGCTCACACTACCGATAACAAATTCAAGTTCTGAATCTTTTTGAATCTCTGGTAAAGACATACCAACATTGACGATTTGCGGTGAGCAAAATACGATAGAAAACGGCGTCGCAGGTGGGCGAATATAGGCCGCTTCTGTATTTTCGCAGACCATGCTGCCCGCACTATAGCCTTCATCGCTGGCCACATGCAGTAACGGAATATTAGCATTGGCATCACCAACGATATAAACGTTTAAGTCGCCAATTTGGCCTGTTTTTTTACTTAAATCTTTTGGACGGTTCTTATCGTCTAGCTCAACGCCCAAGTTTTCGACACCTAGCTGCTTAATATTGTTGCGACGACCAGTAGCAACTAATACGTACTCGCCTTGCCATTGCTGAGACTCACCAGAGCTGTCTTCATACTCGATAAATGCACTTTTATTACCTTCATCTGCTTTTGTGCCTACATCGGTAATTTCGCTGCCTAGATGCATAGTTAATTCATGACTTAAGCAATCCATGGCTTTATTATTAATATTATCATCTTTTAGACCAGCCACTTGTTTGGCACGGTTTAGCAGCGTGACTTCTACACCTAAACGTGTGAATGCTTGTGCAAGCTCTAGACCAATGGCACCAGCACCGACGACAGCCATCGTTTTTGGTAAGTCTTCAAGCTCAAAGACACTATCAGATGTTAGCATGGTATCACCAAGCTTATCCGCCCATCCATCAGGAATAAACGGCGAGCTACCTGTGGCGACAATGATTTGCTCAGCAGCAATCAGCTCATCATTGACCTCGATTAGCCCTTGCTCATTGATACGAGCACGACCGTCGATTTTCTTATGATCAGGCCAGCTGTCTACTTGTTTTTTAATGTAGCTGGCAAAATGACTGCGTTCGTCACGTACACGCTCCATGACTCGTTTGCCATCGATTTGCGCGGTCGCATGGATACCAAATTCAGCAGAATGATTGGCATCATGTGCGCGATCAGCAGCTGCAATTAACAGCTTACTAGGCATACAGCCGACCGCAATACAGGTCGTGGTCCAAAACCCTTCATTAATAATGACCACATCATCTTTGATTTTACTTGCTTGGCGAAACGCATTTTGACCTGCGGTACCCGCGCCAATAATAGCGACAGATACTTTGCGCGTGACTTCTTTCGGCGTATCGTCGGTGGTCGTGTCAGATTGTTTATTCATATTATTCTCTAATAGGGGCAAGGTTATATTCAGTAATAGACTGAATTCTTGGCTTATATTTTTTATTCGGTTTTTATCGTTCTTATGATTAATACTGATTCAACTATAACGTCAATAATACTAATTTAATTACAGAACCAATAATTACGGCGCCAATATAGTCAGTAAGCGACTGGTGTAGTCTTTGGCACGTAGATTACGCTGCGCATGAGTCAGCTCGCTGTCTTTATTGAATACAAATGCTGAACGTACAAGGCCTAACGTAACTTTGCCATACATATTCTTTTCTTTGATAACGTCAAAATACTGGCATAGCTTTTCGTCGGCATCACTGATGAGTGGAATCTGTAAATCATACTTGTCGATAAATTTTTCATGAGATTCAACGCTGTCACGAGAGACGCCGATAATGTCGTAGCCCAATTCGTCAAAATCATGAAGGTGCGAGGTAAACTCTGTTGCCTGTGTGGTGCAACCTGGCGTATTGTCTTTGGGATAAAAATATAAAATCAAGCCTTTATCAGTATTAGCGACCATTTCTTTTAAATTGATTTCATCATGAATAAAATTGCCAGCAAGCTTGCGTACTATAGTTACTGGAAAATCAGGTAGGTGAATGGTTTCTGTTGTTGGCTTGGCCATTGTAAAATCCTTATTAGTTTTAGTTATGTGTATTGGCTTAATGATGGTTCTATTTATAGTGTTCTTATTATAGGCAGATTAGTAGAAATAAATAATCAGTTTTACACTTTGCCCATTCATTGGCAACAAAAAAGACTGGCAATAGCCAGTCTTTTGTATATCAAACGATTAGAAGTTAAGCAGGTTTTTGCGGCTTCTTCAAATCCAAACCAACGGTGCACTGCTGCAAATCTTTTTGCATCGCTTTCACATATGGCAGGTTAGAAGGGTCTTTCTTGTCTTGTGCGTAGCTTTCGATTTCCCACATTTGACCGATAGTCATGTTGCTGCGCACACCAATAGTACAGTTACATAGTTTGGTTGCGTTGCTTTTGTCAGCGACTTTGTATTTGACTGCGCCATTGACACATGAATTGATATTGTCTTGCTTAATGTCAGCAGCGTTGGCTTGTGGCATGGCAAACAGGGCCGCTAAGGCTAGGGGTAGTACTGGCAACAACTTCATAAATTTCCTCTTACGGGTAGCGTCAATTTTTTATCTTTTGCTCAATGCAAAGTCAACTCATCAATATATGAGTGACCGATATCGTCAGGTACATCTTTCGATAAATATAATCGTTCATACGATAGCAAGTATGTCGATTAGAATACAAGAACGACGTGCTGTGTTAATGCAAGCGAATGTTGCGCGAATGTTGATGGGTATCGTCATGCCACGCAACATTTAGCGCTAATACATAGTTAGCTTTATATGATTTGGGTACAAGATAGGCGAGTAAACGTAATACGAGTAGTAGACTAAGCGCGCCTGATACCGTACCCAACTTATATAGGACTGACTAAAATTAATTAAGACTGATAATGAGTAGGGTCGGTTACGCCAGCTTGGGCAAAGCCTTGACGACGCAATGCGCAACTATCACAAACACCGCAAGCAAGCCCATTGGCATCTGCACGATAACAAGAAATCGTCTGTCCATAATCGACACCTAATGACAGACCAAGCTCAATAGTTTGGGCTTTTGATAATTGCTGCAATGGCGTTTGAATCGATAAGCGATGACCAGTAACGCCCGCTTTTGTCGCAAGGTTGGCCATATGTTCAAAGGCAGCTATATACTCTGGGCGACAATCAGGATAGCCAGAATAGTCAACTGAGCTGACACCGATGACAATATGATTTGCATCAGCGACTTCGGCGACTGCTAACGCGTACGATAAGAATATTGTGTTGCGCGCAGGCACGTAGGTATTAGGAATAGCGTCGTTATCGATTTCGTCGCGTTTTTTGCTAGGGAATTTGTCCGAATCACCGTCTGGCACGATCATACTGTGGTCTGTCAATGAAGAGCCACCCAGTTGTGCGATATCAATATCGATGATTCTATGATTGACGCCTGCTGTCTCAGCGATGGTCTTTGCGGCCACAAGTTCACTATTATGACGCTGACCATAGTTAAAGCTGACTGCTGTTACTGATGCATAGCGCGCTTTTGCCCAATATAAGCAAGTCACCGAATCGAGACCGCCTGATAAAAGGACAACCGCATTCTGGCTTTTGGTAAGAGCAGCTAAATCAGCATCTGATACTTGATTGGGGGTGTTTTGCAAAGTAACGTTAGTCATAGTGATATCTATTATTGGTTTACGAAAACGGCTATTTTAGCAAAAATACGTCTACTACAGAACCACGAAGCGACCAATCACCCGTCACTAAGCTACCAAAGCAAATTTAAACAGCATCGTAATAAAATAAAGTCGGTATTACTGTCATCTTTTCAATCTGTTAGCAATATTTGTTATAATCGCAGCTTTTAAAGTATCAGTCACATGACATTGGTGATAATGCTTTAAAAGCCTTATCGCAAATCGCTTTATAGTAAAATCACCCTTATAAAGATATTGAGTAACTTATGATCGCAGCAACCTTATTTACGCCAAATATTCCTTCTCAAGCTGATGATGTATCTGATGCAACGAGCTTTGATACTCAGGCTTTAGACATCAGTACTGACAGTAGAGAGTACGATGACGTCTCTGAAGATGGCAATGATGAGGACATGATTGATGAGCAGTTTGCCGATGCGCAAGCACCTACCGAATCAGCGTACTTTCGTAAACTACAAAAGAAGCTGCGTCGCCAAGTCTCTTGGGCAATCCGCGATTTTAATATGATCGAAGATGGCGATGTGGTGATGGTCTGTGTTTCGGGTGGTAAAGACAGCTATACCTTACTTGATATTTTATTACTGCTAAAACGCATTGCACCGATTCATTTTGATATCGTCGCTGTCAATCTTGATCAGAAGCAGCCAGGCTATCCGGAAGACATCTTACCTGCGTATCTAAACGAGCAGGGCATTGCCCACTATATTTTAGAAAAAGACACATATAGCATCGTCAAAAGTGTGGTGCCAGAAGGCAAGACTTACTGCTCTGCGTGCTCTCGTCTGCGCCGCGGCTCACTATATGGCTTTGCTAAACAAATTGGCGCGACTAAGATTGCCCTTGGCCATCATCGTGACGATATGCTAGCGACCTTCTTTTTGAATTTATTCCATGGTGGTGCGCTCAAATCCATGCCGCCCAAACTGCTGAGTGATGACAAGCAAAATATGCTGATTCGCCCATTGGCCTATGTCGAAGAGAAAGACATTATTGAATATGCCAAATTAAAGGAATTCCCAATCATTCCTTGTAACCTGTGTGGTAGCCAGACCAATCTACAACGCGCCATCATCAACGATATGCTCCGTGAATGGGATGATGCTCATCCGCAGCGTTTGGCTTCTATCTTTAAGGCCATGCAAAACGTCGCGCCATCACAGTTAGCTGATCGTGAATTGTTTGATTTTGAAACACTCAGTCTTGATCGCGATAATGATGAGCGTTTATTTGAAGGCGACAATATTCAAGCTGGTCAGACAGATAGTTTGGCTGAGATTGGTTTACCTGTATCGCCAAGGACGCAAACGTTCAATCCTAAGTTCGCTAGTGATAAGCCTTATTCAACAGAGACGGATAAAGCCGCACAAAACGAGCGTAAAGCACAGAAAATTCCAACGATTAACCCTGTGATTTAGTAGTTTATGAATTAGGGCTATATTAAATAGCTCAAAAAAAACCAGCCACTCGTCAGAGATTGGCTGGTTTTTTCACGTCTAAGTGCTACTAACAGTATTAACTCTTAGCAAAAACTGGTAGTGGGTCAAAGCTGACCTTTGAACGAGGCAGTTTTGCGACATCTTGCATACGCCAATCATCTTTACCGTCGTTGCTAACCTGTAGGTAATACTTGGCTTTTACAGGATCAATATCGACTTGTGCACTGTATTTATTGCCCTCAACATGCTTAAGGACAACATCGCGGTCTTTTTTGATATCCGTTGCATGAGAAATAGAAAGTTCCAACGTATCAGGATAAGTAAGTGGTGTGCCGTTTAGCAGCTTGCCTGACTGGACGCTTTGCTCAGGGTAGTTAAGATAAAACACAATATCGCCATTTTCTGCAAACTGCATTTGTCCATGCAAGTCTAAGTCATACGTGAGCTTATCACGGGATACATCATGATAGAGCGTTTTGCCATCCATATACCAGTCGTCACGTACCACGCTATCACGGATCTGGTAAGAGTAATAAACAAACCAAATACAAGCGATCACGACCGCAGCAGGCATGCCAATCACAAAGATAACGACCATGTAATTTTTATACCATGGCTGCTTATCTTGATGTTTAAAGTTCGGTGCTGGATTAGACATAAAATACCTATTCATCAGATACTTATTTATCAAAGATCTGCTTATCAGATATCGACAAATGGTATCAACGGACAATTTGACGGCTAAGCGCTGCCAGTTTAATGGTAAAACATTTATTCGATAGCCTATCACTATAACAATTAGCTATTTAACTACTTGCACTAGCTACAGACGACCGAATGACATACATGAAATTAAACAATAGGGCTGCTGATGACTTACTGACCTTGGGTCGTAAAGATGTTTTGCTTACTTACCTTATACTTGCCATTTTCGCTACTTACATTTAGCGTGACAGGCGTTTGGCCAAACTCTATCACATCAGGATCACCATAAATACTAACTGGCATATCGAAGCTTTCGCCTGCTTCTAAAGGTACATCGTTGAAGCGTAGCTCTAAACTCAAACCCTCTTGCGGTGCGAGCGTTATTTTATAATTGTGAGGCTCTTGGGTTTTGTTGGTCAGCTTGACGATATAGCTGTTCTCAATCATGCCTTGGGTATTGATAGATGACAACTGATTACGGTCACGGCGAATATCAATCTCTAAGGGCACGCGATCGGTCAGCGCATATATAACACCGCCACATAGTACGGCTAACAATGTCAAGTAAGCAAATAATCGTGGGCGTAGTACGCGGCTTGGCTCTTTTTCTGCTAACTGACGTTCGGTCGTATAACGAATCAGTCCACGCGGATAGCCGACCTTGTCCATCACTTCGTTACAGGCATCAATACAAGCTGCACACTGGATACAGCCAACTTGCAAACCATCACGAATATCGATACCAGTAGGGCAGACCTGCACACACATGGTACATTCAATGCAGTCGCCCAGGTGCTCTGGATTTGTGCCCTTTTTACGGGCACCGCGTGGCTCACCGCGTTCATAATCATAAGATACGATCAATGTGTCTTTATCAAACATCACACTCTGAAAGCGGCCATAAGGACAAATCTGTACACACATCTGCTCACGCATGTAGCCTGCATTGGCATAAGTAGCGAAGGTGAAGATAAACATTGAAACCCATACCCATGTTGGCCAGTCAGGGAATGGAATTACTCCTATTGACTGCCAGCTGTGATATAGAGAATCTGTTCCCGCCACATAACTAACAAAGGTCGCTGCTGTAATCACAGAAAGCAAAAACCAAATTGAATATACCACCGTGCGCTTGAACACTTTGCTCGCACTTAACGGTGCTTTATCAAACTTGATGCGTTTATTACGATCACCAATGACCCATTTTTCAACGTACTGGTAGAGATGCGTCCAGATGGTTTGTGGACAAGCATAACCACACCAAACGCGGCCAGCATATACAGTCACCATAAACAAAGTAAACGCTGCAATAATGGCAAATGCGGCAATAAAATAAAAATCTTGAGTCAAAAAAGTCAAACCAAAAATATAGTAATGCTGTGAGGGAACATCAAACCATATTGCTTGTCTGCCATTATAGCGCAGCCACGGCAAAAGTAAAAAAGCCGCCAAAAGAGCATACATCGTGATGACACGAATATTTTGATAAAAACCTGTGACAAACCTCGGGTGTACACGATGCTTGGTTGCATCCAGATCGACCTGCTGTACGGGGATTTTATTAGATTGTTGTGCTGACATAAACGTGCCTCTTTAAAAAAAGAATCAGTCTGCTGGCATGATGAACAAACACCTCTAGCGTCGAGGTATATGAGTGTATGATGTTATCAATGTCAGTAAATAGCGGATAAAAAATTCGATAAAAAACTTTCTAATCTGCTTACCAAATGATCGATTGTAAATATAGTCGGTTCAACATAACCTTGATACAGGCAAGGGGAGTAAAGGTACTACAAGTAGTAGGCTAAACAAGCCTGTATCTGATTTATGCGAAATTGACTATCGTGTTATGTGATTGAGTCAGAGCGATATAAAGCCATGACCAATAGACTATTTTAAAAAATAGCTATTCTAACATTCTCCCTACTAATAATGGGGTGATAATCGTAAAAAGCAACGAATATACGAGAACGTTTTCTAGTGTTGATAGCCGCTCATCACTGTCATTTCTAAATAAAAAACAATACCGCTATACGCAAAAGGGAGAACTGCAATAACAGTTCTCCCTTCATTAAATCTCGTCCATATTCAGTACAGTAACAACGTATTAGTTAGCAGTTGCTTCTTCAGTTGCTACAGGCTGAGTAGCAGCAGTAACTGGTGCTGCTTCAGGTGATTTGCCTGTTTTATCTGATAGTGAGTAGATATAAGCAGCAAGTAGCATGATGCGCTCATTACCTAGCTTAGTTTCCCACTGAGGCATAACGCCAGCACGGCCATAACGTAATGTATTACGTACAGTCTCACGCTCACCGCCATATAACCAGATGTTGTCAGTCAAGTTTGGTGCACCTGCTGAAATCATACCTTTACCGCTTTCAGAGTGACATAGTGCACACTGCTGCTTAAAGATAGCTTCGCCTTGATTAACCAAAGTTTGGTCAAGTTCACCGTTACTCTTACTACCGTTATTTGGAGATAGTGACAATACATATTCAGAAGCTGCACGTACACCGTCTTCGCCGATCTGATCGCGCCAAGCAGGCATACCGCCAATACGACCATTATGTAGCGTAGTCAGAATGTTGCTAGCTTCGCCGCCGTATAACCAATCATTGTCTGTTAGGTTAGGGTAGCCTGTCGCACCTTTAGCGTTAGAGCCATGACATACAGAACAGTTCTGTAGGAACAAGCGGCTACCAACTTTTAAAGCATTTGGATTTTCAGACAGTTTCTCGACGTAAGGAGCAAGTTCTGCAACTTTTTCGTCAATTTTAGTCTGTAGATCTGCTGGTGGGTTTTCGCTACGACGCATGGTCGCTTGTAACTCGTTTAGCGTACCAAGTGTCGTAGTCGCGCCTGCAGCGTCTGCTTTTACCAAAATGCTTTTTTCAAAGTTATCAGTAAATACTTTGTTGTTGCTTTCAAGCTCACTGAACAACTCGTTTTTAGAGGTCCAAGGTACCGTTTCGCCATCGACTTCTACGGTGGCGATACCTTCCCAGTGTTTCGGGAACATGGCTGGGAAAAACACCCAGTAAGCGATGCCCCAGACGATTGAGCCAAAAAATATCACTAACCACCACTTGGGCAGGGGTTTGTCGTATTCTCGGATGCCATCATATTCATGACCTGTTGTACCGTCTTCTTCTACTTCTGGCTTGTACTTTAGAACCATCAAAAGGACGCCAAGAATAAATAGCCAACAAGCAAAACTAAATACAGTGATCCAAGAACTCCAAAAAAATGTCATCGTTTATCCTTATTGCGCTGCTCTTCAGACAGAGACTTTATATCCTCGTCATCAAGCGCAAGTTGTGCATCTTCTTCGAAGCGTTTTTTGTTTTTTGGCGAATACGCCCACCATGCAACGCCTACAAAGGCAACAAAGGCAGAAACGGTCGCAATTGTTTGTAATTCACCAATACCCATTAGCGCTGTCCTTCCATTGCGGTACCTAACTGCTGTAGATAGGCGACCAAAGCGTCAAGCTCAGTAGCGCCAAGCACTGCATCTGGAGCACCTTCAATGTCTTCTTCAGTATAAGGAACACCGAAGCGATCGCGGAATAGACGCATTTTAGCTTGAACGTTTTCGCCATCTACTTCGTTAGTCGCTAACCAAGGGAAACCTGGCATAACTGACTCAGGCACTAGCGAACGTGGTGCAATCAAATGCTGCTTTTGCCAGTCTTCAGAATAACGGCCACCAACACGTGCTAAATCTGGTCCAGTGCGTTTCGATCCCCATAAGAATGGATGATCCCACGTCGACTCAGCGGCACGTGAATATGGTCCGTAACGTTCAACTTCTGCACGTAGTGGGCGAACCATTTGAGTATGACAAACGTGACATCCTTCACGAATATAAATATCACGACCTTCAAATTCAAGCGCTGTCCAAGGCTCCATTGCAGGAAGGGGAGCGTTCACCCCACCTTCTTCAGGACCCTTGTTGTCATAGATCAATGGCACGATTTCAACTAGAGTTGCAAAACTAATAGCAATCACGATACCAATGACTAACAAGCCTGTATTTTTTTCAATAATTTCATGCGGTGTACCAGCCATGATCGCTCCTTATACGTTAGCTGTCGAAGGTTTTTCGACACTAGGTTCATGATCCGTTGGATCAGCGACATCTACAGGCTTACCTTCTGGCATTTTGAGTGTTTTATAGCAGTTATAAGCCATTACAAACATACCCGATACATATAAGAAGCCACCAAATGCACGGCCAATATATGGGAAATGCGAGAATTCAACAGTATCAACGAAGCTATATACCAAAGTACCGTCTGGATTAGTAGCCAGCCACATCATGCCTTGGCCAATACCTGAGATCCACATAGATACGATATAGAAGATCGTTCCTGCAGTCGCAAGCCAGAAATGCGTGGTGATTAAGCTGATAGAGTACATCTTCGGTTTGTTATAAATACGTGGTAACAGTACGTATAGCGAACCAATCGTAATCATACCAACCCAGCCAAGTGCGCCTGAGTGTACGTGACCAACTGTCCAGTCAGTGTTATGCGATAGCGCATTCACTGTTTTGATAGACATCATTGGGCCTTCGAACGTCGACATCGCGTAGAACGACAATGCAACAATCATAAAGCGAATGATCGGATCGGTACGCAGCTTATCCCAACTACCTGATAGCGTTAGTACACCGTTAATCATACCACCCCAAGATGGTGCAAACAGGATGATTGAGAAGACCATAGCAAGAGACTGCGTCCAATCAGGAAGCGCTGAATAATGCAAATGGTGACCACCGGCCCACATATATGAAGCAATCAATGCCCAAAAGTGAACGATAGACAAACGATAAGAATAGATAGGACGACCAATCTGTACAGGAACGAAATAATACATCATTCCAAGGAAGGCTGCCGTTAAGTAAAAACCTACCGCATTATGCCCGTACCACCACTGCACCATCGCATCAGTTGCACCGCCAAATAGCGAGTAAGATTTGAACGCGCTAACTGGAATCGCCATGCTGTTTACGATGTGTAGTAATGCAATCGTAATGATGAAAGCGGCAAAGAACCAGTTAGCCACATAAATATGTGAGGTTTTACGTTTGATGAGCGTACCAAAAAATACAATGGCATAAGAGATCCATACCAAGGCAATTAGGATATCGATCGGCCACTCAAGCTCAGCGTATTCTTTAGTTGAGGTCAAACCTAGAGGAAGGGTAATAACAGCGGATACGATAACCGCTTGCCAACCCCAAAAGGTAAACCAAGCCAAATATGGCGCAAATAAACGCGTCTTACAGGTACGCTGAACGATGTAGTAAGACGTTGCGAACAGGGCAGAGCCACCGAACGCAAAGATCACCGCATTGGTATGCAGTGGTCTTAAACGACTAAAGGTCAGCCATGGAATGTCAAAGTTGAGTGCTGGCCATGCTAACTGTGAAGCAATGAACACACCAAGACTCATGCCGACGATGCCCCAAACGACAGCCATGATCGTAAAAAATCTTACGATAGTAATTTCATACTCACGGTCAACTGGGGCGACTGCTGTGTTTTGTAAACTCATTGGATGATTCCTTTACAGCCCGAATTATCAACAGAATTAACCAACAATCTATGTTGTCTGCACTATAAATACTCTCAAATTTGTATTTATACTAGCGCCAACACATGTTGTTTTTTGGCTTATTTAGCGCAATGACGTCATGAACTATCGATTTAGGCCCTTACTGTCTATTAGTTAATACTAATAAATAGAAATAGGCATTTCATACACCTTACTCAAGGTCAATCGATAGTAGGATTGTTAATAGATCATCAAGGTAAATAAGAAGACGCGCCGTTTTGAGCATCAAACATCTCATAAGGCTAAATATGTATCTTAATTATTACGAAAAAATCTGTACTAATGAAGATAGATACCCATATCTATAGGGCTATTAAAACGCATTGACCATAGATGTATGCTAGCGGCGGCTGACAAAAAACACGATTATGTAATGTTTGGTTAAAACTCCCGACTCTGTTTAAGGGTATTGTAACGCAATCCTAATTAAATATCATCAGAACTATGCGCCAAAATACAAACTCTTTGGTATAAATGTTAGCGAGCAACTTATTATTGCTGTGCTACTCCTCTATTTTATACACAATTTTGTCACTATTCTAGATGCTCATTTTGATTGAATAGGGGAAGCGCTCGCTAGACATAAGCGTAGGCTTGCAAAGAAGTTTTGTAACAATAACATTGCTGAGCCGATAAATAGGTTTTACTTCTTATCAAGTCGCCCTTTATAATGAGGCTGAACGTCATTAATGGCTATGTATTGCATAGGTCTATTGATAGCAATCATTTTAATAATTCTAATAGTTAGGCTAATAATACTTCAAGGGATATTGGCCTGATAGAATATCAATTAAGGATAATATAATATGGCAGTTTTTTTGACAGATGAATGGTTTGAGCAAGTAGAAAAAATGGGCAACGAAGCAGGTGAGTTAAATTTACCGCCAGTACTTGCCAATATGGTCGTCAATCTAAAAGTGGCTGAAGCTGATAAAACTATCGAAGCCAATTTTGCAAATGGTTTGCTGCATCGCGGTTTGAACGATAATGCAACGACGACACTGCTATTAGATCGCGATATTCTACAGTCTATCATCACGGATTTTGATACCAATCAAATCATGGGTGCGTTTATGAGTGGTAAAATCCGCGTCGAAGGCGATATGTCACAGCTAATGGCCGTACAGACTGCACGTCCAAGCGCAGAGCAAAAAGAGTTGTATACTCGCATCAAATCAATGACAACGATGGCTTAATCGCATATTTATACGAATTTTATGCTACGTTTTTGCGTTGTAAGTCAGTAAGACACAAAAAAGCCCCTAATTCATATTAGGGGCTTTTTATTGCGCAATCAAATAGGCATAAAAAGTCTTTCAAACAGTCTAGCTAGCTTTTGATTGCTGCGTCGCATTTGATTGGTTTTCTTTGTATATTGCTGCTTGTAGCCATACGTTTGCTTGGACGTAGTCATGTACTTTGATGCTATTGGTTTCAGCAGTGTTGAGCGCACCAATACGCACGACGAAAGGATCTGCATCCTGCTCACGTAGCGTCACCACGTCAAACAATATGATAGATTTACCATTAAATACGGTTTCTTGCTTGCCAAGTACTTGACCTTGACACCAAGCTTCATCTTCTTGTCCTAGTGTATCGCCAAACAAGTAAGCACACATATGACCCAAGTTGATTTCGACAGGTGCCATCTGCTCTTTGGTTTCAGGTTTCCATTCACTGATTTGCTCTTGTAGGTCATCAGGGATTTTTCCGTCATTTGCCGCCACGATGTCGTTAAAGGCACGGTGATAACGGATAGACTCTTGGTCTTCGACCATAATGACTTCGTTTTGCTCGCTTAGCTTAATTTCATGCGCCCAAGCACTAAAGTTGACATAGTAAGAGGTGTCGCGCTGATACAGATGACGGTTGGTCGTATAGAGTTGATCAAACGCATAAATGATACTGCCATCAGCAGTACGTAAACGTAACACGGCATCGTGCGAGTTATCATTGGCGATGACACGCTCAATTTTGCAGTTCAATCCGTAAGGACTATCGACACAGGGATAAGCATTGATAAAGCATTCTGGCTTACCATCTTTCATCGCCAGCACTTGATTAATATGGCATGGCTGATCTTCTGATAAAAGCAGGCAGCTGTCTTTTGCACTAACGTTGTTGTTCAGGCCTTTAGGCATCGCGGCGACTTCGATCATTTTTTGTAGCCATTTAGGCACATCATGACTCATATCATCGGTCAGAATACGCCAGTGATCGGCGTGACCTGCAGACTGCTCATCGGTCAACGTGATCTTGGTAGGAGATTGAATGTTTTTGTATTGATAATTTATGGTCATGAAAATACTCAAAATTAAGTCAGCGTGAGGTTTGTATCTAATACTATATTTGCTTGTGTACCATCCAACATTTTAAATGATTGGTTTATGATGGTCAGCGATATTATCAGTAAATAGCGAGTAAACCTCAATGAGGGGTTAATGACAATTGTCTTTAGCATATAATATATAGGTATTGGTACAGCTAATAGCAAGCCCCCTATAAAAAATAATAACAAAACCCAGTTTTTTGGTAAAAAATACTCTCAGGTGTTGCTAATGACTGGCACATATCAGCTAGTTTGTGTCAAACTAGCTCCCTTTTGACAGCTGTTATTGGCTCGTCTGACACCCTGTTTTTGTGTTTGATTTATATGTGAGCAGTAGCAACTGTATGATGCATTTACTACTGCTCGTTATGCAACCTATATAAAGTCGCACGTAGATAAGATAAAGAGTTTGAATATGTTTCGTCCTTTAGCGTTATTTATCGGCTTACGATATACCCGAGCAGAACGTAGTAATGGCTTTATCTCCTTTATATCACTCATCTCGATGATTGGTCTGACGCTTGGGGTTGCCGTATTGATTACGGTGCTATCAGTGATGAACGGCTTTGACCGTGAACTGAAAACCCGTATTTTGGGAATGGTACCGCAGGCTACTGTGGTCTCATCAGAAATTATTGGCGACTGGGAACAGCTGGCTGATCAGATCAAAGAAGACCCAGAAGTGGCAGCTGTGGCGCCATTCATTCAACTGCAAGGGATGCTGACATCAAATGGTCAGGTCGCAGGGATCATGGTGACAGGCGTCGAGCCTGAATACGAAAAAAACGTCTCTATCATCAATGAGCATATGATTGAAGGTAGTATTGACACCTTGAAAAGTGGTGACTTCAGTATCGTGTTGGGTGAGGAGATGGTGCAGTCCTTGGGTTTGCAAATAGGGGATAAAGTGACGCTGGTATTGCCAGAAGCGTCACCATCACCAGCAGGTGTGATACCGCGATTTAAGCGTTTTACTCTGACAGGTATCTTTACGATCAGCCCAGAAGTAGACAGTCTCATGGCATTTATCCCGATGGGAGATGCGGCAAAGTTACTGCGTCTGCCAGAAGGTGCGCAGGGCGTACGCATGAAGCTGAACGATATCTTTACTGCGCCGATAGCTGCGGAAAAAGCGGCTGCTATCGCACCTGAAAAGCTATATCCAAATGACTGGACACAAACCCATGGCAATCTATTTGGAGCAATTCAAATGGAAAAAGCCATGGTTGGCCTATTACTATTTTTGATCATCTTAGTTGCCGCTTTTAACATTGTCTCAAGTCTGGTTATGCTAGTGACCGATAAAAAAGCAGATATTGCAATCTTAAAAACCTTTGGTGCGTCTCCTCGTTTGATTACGCAAGTCTTTATGGTCCAAGGTGTGGTTATCGGTGTCATCGGTACTATCGCTGGTACGATATTGGGTGTGATATTTGCGCTTACAGTTAGTGATATTTTAGGCTTTATTAACCAAGCTTTTGGTCTGAACCTGTTTGATGCGTATTTTGTCAATTACTTGCCATCGCAGTTGCGTTTGTTAGATGTGGTATTAATCACAGGTGCATCGTTTGTATTGAGCTTTTTGGCAACGATTTATCCAGCGCGCCGAGCGGCTAAGATTCAGCCTGCTCAAACGCTACGCTATGAGTAATCGCAAACGCCTAAATATCGAAATAAATACCGAAATAAATAAAATAAAGGAAGCGCTATGTCTGCCATTTTAGAGGCGACCAATATCAATAAGATATATGATGAAGGCGCGGTCAGTACGCAAGTATTGACTGGTCTTGATCTGACTGTTCATGCGGGTGAGCGCATCGCTATCGTTGGAACTAGCGGTTCAGGTAAAAGTACGTTGCTACATTTGCTTGGTGGTCTAGATACGCCAACCAGTGGTGAAGTTTGGTTGCATGGTCAGTTATTAAATAGCATGAATGAAACTGAGCGCGGAGCTATGCGCAACAAGCATTTGGGCTTTATTTATCAGTTTCACCACCTTTTGGCAGAGTTTACAGCAATCGAAAACGTAGCTATGCCATTGCTGATGCGTCCAGAAGTATCAACAACTGATGCTCGTAAGCAAGCAGTTGAGATTCTAGAAAATGTCGGTCTGGAGCATCGTTTGATGCATAGACCAGGTGAGCTATCAGGTGGCGAGCGCCAACGTGTAGCGATTGCACGCGCGCTAGTGACTAAGCCATCGCTTATTTTGGCGGACGAGCCAACAGGTAACTTGGACTACGACAATGCACAAAGCGTCTTTGGCCTGTTGTCAGAGCTACAAAGCACCATGCAAACCGCGCTACTTATGGTGACGCATGATCGCAATTTGGCGGCGCTTGCTGATCGTCAGTTGTTGCTACGCAATGGGCATTGGGAGCAGTATTAATAATTTTTTATATTAGGTCGAAAAACTGACCGAAACGCCATCTATTGGCGTCTGTCATGGATATAGTGGCTATCATATTGAAAAGTTATTGTTGTATTATTAAGAAAATATATCATAGAAACTAGCGATTAAGCGGTTGTGAGCCAGCCGCCTTATCTATTTTATAAGGATGCGTAAAATGCGTGAAGATGATAATCCAATTGCGGCTTTTGGCAGTGCAGAAGAGGGTGATGAGCCGTTAAAGCCTTACATCGATCCAACTTTGTTTGAAACGCTTGATAGACAAGCGCAAACGGAGCTACTGACACCTGTGTTTGATGCCATCACTTTGGCTGGGGTTGATTACGACCTAAAAGTCCAAGATAGCGCGACAGGTAAACGTTATACGCTCTGCAAAAATGATGAAGTCATTGAGATCGTACCGATGGATAGCAACTTTACTGACAAAGTCTTAAATGCTATAGAGAACAGTAAAGAAGAATGAGCTTTGCTAGCTTACTTAGCTAGGGCGTAAGTATTATAGCCGTGTAATAAAGTTAGATTACTTATCGCTTATCAGATTCGTCAGAAGGTTTTTGCTGACGTTTCTGCCAACTAGCCACGGTTTTATAGCGCCAGATAGCCTTGAATGCTAATCCGCAAACGATGCTAGTCACTACCGCCAAAATTGTTAGCCCGATGCAAAATGCAGCAAGCGATACTGTACCGCGATAAGTAATGAACGGATTGGCACCATTTGATAATGCCCATAAGCTAAAATCAGCAATCATTCTACCGATGAATCGCAAGCTAATCATAGGTGCATCAATGATCTTTGCACCGATATAGTATCCAGCATAAAAGATGGGCAAGCTAGTGACTGGGTTAGTAATCCATGTCAAACCAAGCGCCATAGGAACATTGGCACGAAAAATAAGCGAGCCAATAAGTGCCAGTAACATCTGTCCTGGCAGCGGAAAAAATGCACTTAGTACACCGATATAGACGGCCTTATTTAGGCTGTGTCGATTGAAATGCCATAACCTTGGATCAGCCAAGTGCGGTGCAAACAGCTTTAAAGTGCGACTTTCTAAGATTTTCTCTGGTGTAGGAAGTAGGTCTTTTAGACGTTTTTGGGGCACAGGATCGCCTTTAATCATTAACTACAGTCTACTCAATAGTATTGAGAAGCTGGTATAAAGTAATATATAGTGAGTAGGATAAAGATTAGAACACACAGAATGGTGGTGTCAGATAGTTACCACCTAATACGTTGCCTCAGTATAGGGTAATATAAATATAAATGCTATTGCATCGCGTACCATTTGCTATAGTAAGTAACCATATTTGGCCGAATAATATTTAAGTCATCAAGCAAGGAGTGCTGGTGTACTGGTTGATTGGTAGCCTCATAATTATAGTTATGATGGGCGTATTGGCAGTCGCAGATAATGTGATAATGCCAACTGATTTGTCTTTGCTAGAGACAGTTGGTACCTCTAATCTGTCGTTGGCACTGACTATATTTGCCACAATTCTGTTGGCGTCTGCTCAATTTAACATACCCTCGATAGACAGCCACAACGCTGATAGCAATACCTCTAACAACACATCTCGTCATATTAAACTTCCTTTCCGAATTATTAGATACTTAGTCTTAGCTCTACTAGCGACTGCGTTAGTGATAGGCAGCGCACTGCAAGCTTTGGTTACTCATCAACAAGCAGAAACCACTGAAATAACTGCACCGATACGAGTACAAGCACTCGTGCGTATCGAAGGGTTGAGCGACAGTGTTTATGATGCCACTACAGACAGCGGGTATCGCCAAGTAGCGGTGATAACGAATATCGCTCCATTAGTCGCTGAGCTAACGCCCCAAGAGTTAGCAACTAAAACATCCGACTACTTAGATGCAAATAAAAATAGCCTAAGCACTAATCACGATGTTAATCCCAATGAAGTTAGTCTCAAAGTTAGCGAACACCGAGTCCTACTTAACGCCTATCCAAGAAAGTCTGCAAATGATAGCCAGTTTGTAGCCTTAAACGATTTGCAGCCCGGTGATGAGATATTCATGAGCCTAGCACTGGCGCCGTTAGCTACTTCTGAGCAAGCAGTCAATAACCCTACTGGCTTTGACAGTTATCGCTGGTTACGAGGTCGGCATATTGATGGCGTTGCAAATATTTTGGCCGTTAGCCCTACATTGGTAAATAGTAGCGAAATTAGCAATGAAATCAGCGATAAAAAATATTCGAAGCAGTCGCTAGACTCTGATTCATATCTTCAGCGCTTTCGTACTCGTATCGATCAGGGGCGTTGGCGATTACGACAGCATTTCTATCAAGACTGGTCAGCACAAACGATAGCAGAACAACAAGCGAAAGCCGTGACATTAAGTCTTCTCACGGGTGATCGTAGCTTGATTAATCGTGATACTAAGGACTTATATCAACTGGCGGGTATCTCACATCTGCTCGCTATTTCAGGCACGCACGTACTGTTTTTGGCTATTGTATTGGCAGGCATAGTTGTACTGCTGTTTGATCGTAATTATTCAGCGATTTATCGTCGTATTCCGCGTTGGCAAGTGCGCTGGTGGGTAATGATTGGTGCTGCTTTTATTTATGCGCTATTTACTGGTTTTGACGTACCTGCTGCTCGTACGGCCTGGATGTTATTAGCGATTGGATTCGTCAGATTGATATTGCTTCCTATCAGTACGATGCGCGTGCTATTGGCATTTGCTATATTGATGGCTTGGCGTGACCCTTACGTATTATGGCAGGCGGGATACTGGCTATCTTTTATTGCAGTGGCGTTATTACTCAAGTATGACGATAAGTCGTATCAGCATCAGACTACTGCTGCAACGACTATATACGATGATAAGCCGCGTACTCATATCAATAACGCGCTATCTAACCGTGTTTGGCAAATGATTAAGCGTGTGTTTAAACTACAGTTTTGGCTGTTTTTGACCTTACTCCCTGTTACTTTGCTTTTATTCGGTAAGGCGTCGTTATGGGGTCTTTTTATCAATTTATTTGCTATTGGACTATTTGGTTGGGTGATTGTACCGCTCAATTTATTAGCAGGACTGTGTTACCTTTTAATGCCGAGTATTGCTGATATTCTTTGGATGGTTATTAGTACGATTGTCGGTCATCTACATGATTTAATGATTTGGCTGACGTCATTGCCAGCGCTATCGGATGCGTGGCTCTATACACCAGTTAATATCGCGATACTATCGATGGCTTTGCTAAGTGCATTGCCTTGGCTGCTGCCACGAGGTTTACTCAGCCGTTGGTTGATGTTGCCACCATTAACGTTACTGATGATGACAGTGTATGCCAATCAGCAGTCACTGGTAACTGTATCGACCCTATATATTTTGCCAACGGGTGATTCGTATATAACGGCAGCATTGCTACAATATCCTACCGTCAATGAAGACAATACCAATTGGTTGTTCTTAGCTGACCATAGACCAGCCTCTACACGAACGATGCCCAGCAGCCTGACAGCAGACAAATTATCTGAAAATTTAGAGCAGCAACTGGGCAGCTTATCTGTCAATAAGTTAGAGAGTATTGTTGTACAGAGCAGCAGTGACGGCCTGACTGATACGTTAATTCCTGACGATAAGAATATTGCTAATACTAAAAATTCTGAACTACTACCGATGACTGTTGCTCAATTAAATGACCGTTTAGCCATTAGCCAATATTGGCAAGCAGGGCGCTCTGATCGTTGGTCTGCATTTCAGCAAGCCTATAAAACAGTTAGGCAATCTGAAGATACGCCCACTATCAGTGCTCAACGTTGTGAGCAAGGAAAAATATGGCAGTCGACTAACGATGAATTGTCAGTGCAGGTCATCACTGGTTGGACCAAGATAGGTGATACTAGCGTTTGGGACTGTACGATTGCTCTTGATACTAATCTGCCTATACGCGTTCTGAGATACAATGCGGCAGACCCACTCAATTCGTTACCTGTCAATTCACCTGTCAGCCCTCAAGCACAAGTAGCATCTAACCAGTTAACTGGCAAACAGTCAGAGTCTTTCCAGTCGCGTTTGATTTTAAATGCTGACACTCATCAACGCGTTTGGCAACTGTGGTCATTACTATGTTCAGTTGAATCGAATAATGATGACATGCTATTCAAAAATACACGTTGGCTTGGTCATAGTACCTCGCAAATTACAGCTGATGCCATAAGTCGTCAAAGAGTCGATGAAGTTATAACCTATGATAATAAACCCTTAGACGCGGCATTATTGCTAAACAACTAAATCGCTAAATAACATTAATAGCACTCCCAATGCCGAAACTACTAACCCTCAAAAATAAGGCTTATATTATCAGTGTTACAATATAGTGATATTTCACAGTTATACTATTGAACCATTATCGAAATACCACCATACTTAGCAGCCTATTAATACAGGTCACAGATACTGTGAGACAGTATCAGTCAGGTATACACCACTGTTCTAGCTGTATTTCTCGACAACCTCATTTCATTGTTTTAGATTGTTTCTAACTTAGGAAGTTATATGCCCAACTGGCCACCAGACCCTAACAAACGTCCTGATAACTCGGCAAATCAGTCAACGCAACTGCAGCAACCAAGCCCGCCAAGTGGACAAGAATGGAAGGTGCTGGAAAACACGTTATTAGCGAGTGTGGTTGAGCAGCGCCGCGCTCGTCGTTGGAGTATCTTTTTTAAACTATTGACCTTTGGTTATATCTTATTGATATTTTTGACCCTTGGTCGTGGTTGCAGCAGTACGCCAACAGGTATGGACGCAGTCGATACTAGCGATCCACATTTGGCAGTGGTTGAGCTGCAAGGTGTCATCAGTAATGACGATGTGGCTAATGCGTATGATGTCAATGAAGCATTGAGAGACGCTTTTTCAAACAGTAACTCAAAAGCAGTGGCATTGGACATTAACTCACCTGGCGGTTCACCGGTACAGTCTGATGAGATTTGGCAGACCATGATGGACTTACGCCAAGAATACCCAGACAAAAAGCTTTATGCGGTGATTGGTGATATCGGTGCTTCAGGTGCTTATTATATTGCGTCTGCCGCAGATGAGATTTATGTCAATCCGTCAAGTTTAGTTGGCTCTATCGGTGTCATTATGCCAAGCTACAACGTCAAAGGCTTGATGGACAAAGTTGGTGTAGAAGATCGTACGATTACGGCTGGTGAGTATAAAGATATCTTAAGCTTATCTCGTCCGTTGACTGACTATGAAGAAAATCATGTTGAAAAAGTACTAGCAAACACGCACAAGCATTTTATCAATGCTGTCAAAGAAGGGCGCGGCGACCGTCTGAAAAATCCTGAGCAAAACAAACTGTTCTCAGGGCTATTCTGGACAGGTGAGCAGTCTATTGAGCTAGGCCTAGCAGACAAAACAGGTAGTATCACAAGTCTAAGTAAGCAACTAGATCTAGATACTATCATTAGCTATAGCCCAACTGATCCGTTCCAAATGTTTATGGACCGTTTTGCAGTGAAATTAGGTGCAGGTATTGGCTCTAGCGTTAGTCTTGATGTATTGCCACAAGAAAGCAACACTGGACAGATGCGTTAAGCGTTTTATGTTTTAGATATAATGTGTATGATTGTTAAGGCTGAGCATATAATTGTGCTCAGCCTTAATTGTATGTAATACCAGATAAGAAACCTTGGCCCAAGTGATAGCCTGATTAAATTGGCTATACAACTATAACCATCGAACACAGTCGTCAAATTTGCCATATAAACATAGTTGATTTTGAAGGGATTAGTTTTGATGCTGTTGATTTTAATAAGGGTACAAGGTTCAATCATTAAAATAATATATAACATAAACGATCCCACGAGAGTCTGTCATGAGTGATGAAATAAATTTGCAGTCTTTTGCTAAACTGCCTGTCTCTAAAATAACCAATAAACCTGTGCTGCATTTTGCCCATGCTAATGGAATGCCAAGCGCGGTATATGAACCGTTTTTTGAAGGTTTATCAGAATTTTTTACGATTGAGTATATTGCGATGTTGGGTGATACGCCTGATTATCCGGTGGACGATCATTGGCGTAGTCTAACGCAGCAAATTATTGATAGCGTAAACAGTGCCTGCAAAAAGCATGGCGTTGCACAGGTAGTAGGATTAGGGCATTCGCTTGGGGCCATGTGTACCTTGCAGGCCACGTATCGTCAGCCTGAACTGTTTGCACAAGCAGTACTTATGGATCCGCCTTGGATTTATGGCAAAGTCAGCTTGTTGTGGCATTTAGCAAAAACAGCAGATAGATTGCCACTTATGAATAACCGCTTGATGGACAAACTGTCACCAGCTGGCGTGTCTAAGCATCGCCGTGATGTGTGGGATAGCCGGGATGAAGCATATGAGAAAATGCGACATAAAGGGTTTTTTAAGAATTTTAATGAGCGTAGCTTTCAAGGATATATCGATCATGGCTTGCATGAGCGCGCGGATGGCAAAGTGACATTGGCTATCCCTAAAGCTAGCGAAGTTGCTGTGTTCCGTACCAATCCATCTTGGTATTGGCTGGCACCGAATCGTGGTCCTAAAGTGCCTGTAACTTTAATCATTGGTCAAGACAGTATCTTTTTGAAACGTCGCTTTCCGCAGCAGATAAAATTGCGCTTGGGTATTCCTTATGAGACTCACGAAGGAGGACATATGTTCCCACTTGAGCATCCAGAGTCTGTCTCAATGCAGGTGCTAGGATTGATCAAGCAGCAACTGTCAAAATAAATGCAACATACCATCAGTCATGCTTGTAATAAATATGAGCTGCCAGAGTATTTTTAAGTGACGCCTTTATGCCAAAAAACCTAACTGCGCCATCTAGTACGACTGCCTCACCTAAGTCTCTGCCGCTATTTTCGCGTGTGGGTACATTCGTGCTAACAGTAGGAATGGTGCTTGCGTTTTTTATCAGCCAGTTGGTAGGTGTTTATGTCGCTGGCAAGCTGGTATTACCTGCCGATGAAAGGACATCGATAGGGCAGATATTCTATTTTGGTAGTAATGATGGAACAGTTGTGAGCCTGTCTATACTCATCGGCTGTGTATTGCTAGTGGCAATTAGCATGCTTATCATTCGTTTAAAAGGTGGCAGTCTGCGTCAATATCTAGCCTTAAAGCCGTTCTCACTGTCGGCAGGTATAGGCATGCTTGGGCTACTACTGATATTTATGATTGCCAGTCAGGCGCTGACTTATATGCTGGACATGACGCCGCTGGTATTTGTAGATCCGTTGTATCAGTCTGTTAGTTCAGTGTGGCTGCTGGTCTTTGCAATGGTCGTGGTTGCACCTATTTACGAAGAAGTGGTTTTTCGTGGCATATTATGGTCAGCCATCAAAGAGCAGTTCACCGCACCGTCATACTCTGTGCATCACGGTGCGATAGTAGCAAGTATCGTGACCAGTTTGATATTTGCCACTATCCATGTGCAGTATGGCATTTATGAAATCAGTACTATTGTGGTTTTGGCATTCATATTTTGTTATGCACGTATCAAGTCAGGGTCGCTATTACTGCCAATCGTATTACATATCATTAATAATGGCGCAGCGATGTGGCAGTATCTTGCGCAAGCGGCGTAGATAACATGCTAGCCACGATAATGGATAGCATGTGAATTCTATCAAGCCAGTTATATCAGCATTTAGCTATGCGTCAGGATTTAACAATAATACTTCATCGGCTGCTCGTTTAATGTCATCGAGCGTGAGCTGAGGTTTGCCGCTCAATGCTTGCCGCCATTTGCGTGCACCCATCAACCCTTGAAACAATCCTAGATAATGCCGTGTCATCGTGGGTAGTGCTTCGCCTTTGGCGATTTGTTCTTGTAGATAAGGGTAGAGCTGCTCTAAAATCTCTGAGCGCTTAGGTATCGCGTCGGGTGCTGCCTCGTTCCATAAGCTATTGGCTTCTGCTAATAGATACGGGTTGTGATAAAACGCCCGACCAATCATCACGCCATCGATATGTTGCAAATGCATTTTTATGTCTTCAATGGTATCAATACCGCCATTGATCTCAATATCCAGCTCAGGAAAGTCTTGTTTTAGACGATAGACATCCTCGTAACGTAACGGTGGTATCTCGCGGTTTTGCTTAGGACTCAGCCCTTGTAGCCACGCGGTACGTGCATGAACGATAAAACGCGTACAGCCAGCAGTCGCAACGGTCTGCACAAAATCCACCATAAACTCGTAACTGTCAAAATCATCGATACCGATACGGTGTTTGACCGTCACGGGGATATCGACTGCAGCTTGCATGTGCTTGACCAAGTCAGCCACCGTTTTTGGCTCTGCCATTAGACAGGCACCTATCTTGTTGTGTTGCACACGATCAGAAGGGCAACCAACATTGATATTGACTTCATCATAGCCGTATTGCTGAGCAAATTCGGCGCATTGTGTCATCTCACTGATATCTGCTCCGCCAAGCTGCAATACCAGTGGATGCTCAAGTGTGTCAAAGCGTAGGTGCCGTGCGCGGTTACCGTGTATCAATGCACCGGTGCTAATCATTTCGGTATACAGGTACGTGTGCGGGTTAAATAGTCGCGCAAAGTAACGATAGTCTGTCGTTGTCCAATCAATCATAGGAGCGACTGATAGGCGTTTGTTGGTCATATCAACCATGGTTATCAAGCCTTAATATCTGTGTCTTAAACAAATGGATAAGGTGCAATGAGATGTCTCATTGCACCTTAGTTTTAAACATCGTTCGAATTAGTGACTGATCTATTATTTATAAAATAACATGATCAATCTTTTTGAATTCAGGCAAATTATAGAAATAAAGCCCCATGATAATACCGATAAAGCCAATAAAGGCAATGTATAGTGCTGGTGAAAAGCTTACTAAAGTTGTGGCATAACCAAGACCAAAAGGTATCAGTACACCAACGATACCGTAGGTCACATTATAACAAAAAGAGATACCTGTGAGACGCACGTTGGTTGGAAACAATTGCACCAAGATAGCAGGAACCATACCGACAATACCAGCACAGAATCCCAAAAGCGCGTACATAATTAAAATGTAATCGCCACCTGCTTGTAGATGATAAAAGAAGGCTAGTATTTGAGCAATGAGGAGTATCGAACCAATTACTAGAACCTTACCAAAATTCTCATGATTAGAAATTATCCCATAGAATATACAGCCAAAAATCATAAATACGATGCCCAAGCTATGGGAGAATCCAAACAAATCGCTGTCTAACGTAAAGTTTATCTCTATCAAGTCTGGCAATAGTAGAACAACCACAGAGGTAATGCTAGAAATCACTAACGTCAGCACCATGCCGACAAACACAGAGTGTTTGCAGTGTTTAAAGAGTATGGTAAGCGGCTTGCCTGAGTTTTTGCCGGCATTTAATTTTGTAAGTGCCAGAAAAAAGGGTGTTTCTCCGATGAATCGCCAAAATAAGAGTGGTAAGAAACTAAGAGCCGCCGCTACTAAAAATGGTAAACGCCAACCATAATCAGTTAGCTCAGTCGTCGTCATAAAGCTAGATAACCACATAAAAAAGGCATTTGAAAACAGCACACCTACAAAGAAGCTAGCAGTCGCATAGCTACAGGCAACTGACAGATATTGTCTGGGCACATGCTCTGCTACAAATACCCAAGATAGCGGTACATAAAGACCAAACGCCATACCCTGTATGATTCTTAACAATATAAATAAGGCAGGCGCAGCAGCCCCCCATTGTGCATAAGTGGGTAAAAATGCCATTGCTAGGAGACTACATGCGGTAACTATTATACTTAGCAATAAAACTGGCTTTCTACCTTTTATATCACCATAACGACCGATGAGAACACCTCCGATTGGACGTGCTAAATAACCGATAACAAAAAGCCCCATTCCTTGCAGTTTAGCAACTCTAGGGTCAGCATTAGCAGGAAAAATCGCCGCTGAAACAATATCTGAGATATACAAGTAAATCAAAAAATCAAAAAAGATTACAGCGCTGATAAAGCTTACGAATATGACTGTATTTTTGTCTTTTTTAGACATCAGGGCGTATTGAGAACGAGTCGGCATAATAGATCACATATCCACAGAGTAAAGTGGTCATTAAGACGATCATCGTTTGGATAACCGGCCATGGTAAAAACGGCAAATCAAGATATATAAAAGATGATTTGCCGAAACAATAAGTTGGGGTTTAAAATAAAAGTTTTTGAATAGTACTTTGTTTACTTAATACAACTGAGTCGCAAAACTAAGTGTTCTAGAACTGTCAAAATTAATAAGCTATATATCTACAACAGCCAGTCAATGGGTAACCAAGACATAATAGTAAGCCAGATATGATCACTCATATCGACCCGTGGCTCTGACTCGTAAACGACTTCTTTGCCATCTTCCATGGTGTGCCACTCCAAGCTACCGTTGTCTAGCAGCTTAACTTCATAAGCTTGGTTTAGTAAATCATCACTCAGCGCCCCGTGCAGCTGTCTTGCCAACTCATCATCATTGATGATTACACCCATTTCAGTATTGATATTGGCAGAGCGAGGGTCAACGTTGTAGGAGCCGATAAACACTTGATAGTCGTCTACCGCAAACGTTTTTGCATGTAGGCTGGTTGATGACTGACTGCGTGCACGCCAGAGTTTATTGTCACGTTTTTCTTCAGCTGCCGTTGATTTTAGCTCGTATATTTTTACGCCTGACCGCAGTAGGCTAGGGCGCCATTGACTATAACCAGAATGAACAGCGGTCACGTCGGTTGCATCAAATGAGTTGGTTAATATTTTGATATCAACGCCAGATTCGGCGAGCTTCACCAAAGTATCGACTCCATCTTTGGTCGGGACAAAATAAGACGAGATGATTGTCAGTTTTTTGGTTGGGCTACCGAGTAACGTACGCAGTTGATGCACCAAGTTGGTCTCAGATGAGACGCTTTTGGACAGCTTGCCAACATCGTCACTCAAAAACTGCATGTCTGTCCAACGAAACGGCACGCGTTTGTTGATCAGATCAGTGTCTATCGTCGAGTCTTTGATGGCGGCTTTATAAACCGTCAAGCTACTGCCTTCGTTATTTTCCTCATCTATACCCAGCTTGTCTAATGCCTTCAAAAAATCAGGCGTGACGTCATCGTCGAACTTGGCTAAAGTTTCGATGTCAAACGACAGCGGCGATGACCAGTAACTGGCAAAGCTATTATCAATGTCTGCGACGACTTTACCAATCAGTAAAACATCCAAATCCGCAAACTGGCTGCTTTGATCGTTACTCAGGTACTCATTACCGATATTACGTCCGCCGATAATGGTAATCTGTTTATCAAACGTCATGCTTTTATTGTGCATACGGCGATTGATACGCGGCAAACCTGTGACGTAGTTCAATGTTGAAAACTTACGGTGCATTAATGGGTTGATGATACGCACCGCGATATTAGGGTGGCTCGCAAAACGTAATAGGTGCTGATCAAACTTTGCACTGTTATTAAAATCATCCAACAACAAACGCACGATCACACCGCGCTCAGCCGCTTCCCACAAGTCTTTTAATAGCAGTTGGCCAGCCTGATCATTATGCCAAATATAATACTGCGCATCGATATTGCGCGTGGCCATACCTGTTAACATACTACGGGCGGCGAACGCATTTGCCCCAGTGACGATCGGATGATAGCCTGACAAATCAGGATGAATTTCATTCTGCGCACTAACAGCGGCCACTAGATCAGTATTGTTGGTTGTAGTCGCTGTATTTTGCTCAATCTTTGGGCTGTCTTCTTGTTGGTATAAAGCATTGACTCGCGCTGATAGCGCTTGGCTCTCAGGTAGATGTGGCTGTTTGGGTAGGCTCTGGCAAGCGCTCAGACCTAAAGTCAGCCCAAGTATCAGACTCAACGATAAGCTGCTTGGTTCTATACTGAACATCGACATAACGAATTTACCTTGATGAGCCTAAATATACTGATAAATAAAATGCATGGATAAGTAATTTGCTGAAATTGTTCATCTATTTTTAAGGATGATAGCATTGATTGGACGGTCTATAAAAATATCACCAACGCCAAAATTCAAATCGTTGCTAAGCTTAGCAGCTGTTAGCATATCTGCCTATTATAAATACGTTATTTTTGTTAGGTTTGACGATTGATTTTATCGTGATTTATTGTCGGTTAAATCTGCATAATGGCTGTCATATTGAACATACAGTTATTTTAATAGGCAAAATTAATAATTAGAAGTTATCTGAAACCAGATGTGTGGAATAAGTCGGCATGTTATGATAACGCTGATGAATTTGCTTAATAATCAAAAAAATAAGCAGTCCTTTTATACCAACCAAAACAAAGCAACGGAACGTCTATGAGTCAGTCGCAAACGAAAGATGAGAATAATTTGAACCAAAAAAACTCAAACGATGGGTTAGATCCAAACTGGCGTAACGATGCCTTAGATTTAGGATTAGATTACGGTATGCAGACGATTGCTGTGCGGGCAGGTCAACACCGTACCGACGAGGGCGAGCATTCAGAGCCGATTTTTACGACCAGCTCTTATGTTTATCAATCAGCCGCTGATGCTGCGGCACATTTTGACGGTACAAAGACAGGAAACGTTTACTCTCGTCATACCAACCCAAGCGTCCGTACTTTTGAGCGTCGTCTCGCCGCGCTAGAAAACGGTGAGCGTGCGGTTGCAACGGCCTCTGGTATGGGTGCAATCCTGACCATGTGCTTGGCATATCTAAAAGCGGGTGACCATCTGCTCGCTGCCAATCAGTTATTTGGCTCGTCTATTGGGCTGTTTAATAACTATATGGCCAAGTTTGGCGTTGAAGTTAGCTATGTTGATTGCTTTGACAATGAAGCATGGGCCAATGCCGTTCAACCAAACACCAAAGTGATCTATTGTGAAAGCCCAAGTAATCCACTGGCGCAGATTTGCGATATCGGTTACTTAAGTGGGCTATGTAAAGCCAATGATATCTTACTAGTCGTTGATAACTGCTTTGCCACGCCAGCATTACAGCGCCCACTAGACTTGGGCGCAGACGTGGTTATTCATTCGGCGACCAAATATCTAGATGGACAAGGACGAGTGTTGGGCGGTGCGTTGGTTGGTAGTGATAAGCTGATGCAAGAAGCCTTTACTGTGGTGCGCTCAGGTGGTATCAGCATGAGCCCGTTTAATGCATGGGTATTCACCAAAGGACTGGAGACGCTTAAATTACGTATGCAGGCGCACTGTAACAATGCCAATCAAGTCGCAGAGTTTTTGGTCAATCATCCCAACGTTAGTACCGTGCACTTTTCAGGCTTGAGCAATCATAGCGCACACGAACTTGCCACACGTCAGCATCATATGAAAGATGGCTACGGTGCTATCATGGGCTTCGAAGTCAAGGCATCTGATAGCCGTGATACCAAAGAAGCGGCGTGGCATGTGATTGATTCAACACAAATGGTCTCTATCACCAATAACTTGGGCGATGCCAAAACCACTATTACGCATCCTGCAACGACCACACATTTCCGCCTGACTCCTGAAGCCCGTGCTGAAGCAGGGGTCAAAGACGGTCTGATTCGTCTATCAGTCGGTTTGGAAGATGTTGAAGATATAATCAAAGATTTGGCGCGTGGTTTAGACAGTTTGTAAAGATAGCGGTATAATCGCTGTTCATACATGATATGGACTTTACGTTGTTCATAATTACTGATTACGATGCGCACCGTATAACATTCAAACATAAAAGATAAAGAGGCAACTATGAACATTCAAGCATTGATGCAACAAGCACAAACGATGCAAAAGAAAGTAGAAGCAAACGTTGAGAACGCTAAAAAAGAGCTTGCTAACAAAGAAGTACAAGCCGAAGCGGGCAGTGGTTTGGTTAAAGTAACGATGACGGGTCGTCATGTGGTCAAGCGTTTGAGCATTGATCCAAGCTTGCTAGAAGACGAGCCTGATATGATCGAAGATCTTATTGCGGCAGCTATCAATGATGCTGTTCGTCAAGCAGACGAGTTGTATGAAGAAACAATGGCAGGCGCGACCTCAGGTATGGGTCTACCACCAGGTATGCAAGGCATGTTTTAAGCATTAAATACTTCATACTAAAGACAAAAATGGGGTTGTTATCGACACGATACGACCCTATTTTTATAACTATGATTTATAAATTCAGTTAGATAAAGTCAATTAAAGGAAAGTCACTTTGCTTACAGCCAAATTTGATCAGCTGGTCAAGCAGCTGCGTATATTGCCAGGTGTCGGTCAAAAAAGCGCCCAGCGAATGGCGCTCCATCTGCTCAGCAAAAAACGCCCGCAGGGTATGGCACTTGCCCAAGCACTCGATGAAGCCATGCGCGATATTGTTGAGTGTCAGCGCTGTCATAGCTTTAGCGATGAGGATATATGTCCACTGTGCCAAGACCCTAGGCGTGATGACAGTCTGCTATGTGTGGTTGAGACGGCGGCAGATGTGATGGCCATTGAGCAGACAGCAGGGTATCGTGGTCGCTATTTTGTGCTAGGCGGGCATTTATCACCTATCGATGGTATCAGTGCTGATGATTTAAATATTGACCAACTGGTGTGGCGGGTCAAGCAAGAACCCGTAGAAGAGATTATCTTGGCAACTGGTACAACCGTTGAAGGTCAGACCACTGCTCATTTTATTAGCGAGGCAGTCAATCGTCATGTGAGTAGAGTCACGCGTTTGGCACAAGGCGTACCTATGGGCGGCGAGCTTGAGTATCTTGATAGTATGACACTTGGTCAAGCCATGCAAAACCGCTCTTTTTTATAGTATTTGATAAAGCCTAAGTCTTAGCCACTTTATTTCGTGAAGTTGTTATAATTGTATTCTCCTTTAATCTTAATAAAATGCATATTAGCGTTTTATTTTCTCTTATTTATGCAGGTATCTGCCCGTGTCCAATAATGTTTCAAACGCTCCAGCCCATCCTGATCCAGATAGCATGACTATTGATGTCTCAGAGCAATTAGCTGGCACTGAAACGGTGCCAACAGCGTTAGACGTCGATACACTAGACATTGACGCATTGCTGGATATTGCTGATGCGGTTGATATCACTTGGGTTCGTGAGCAGAATCAATTAGATGACGTTATTGAGGCTTTGGCGACTTGCGGGCGAGTGGCGTTGGATACAGAATTCATTAAGCGTGACACTTATTACCCACGTTTGGCACTTGTACAATTGAATACTGGTAATCATGTTTATCTGCTAGACGCGCCGCAACTACAGCTGGACGAGCTGTGGGAAGCACTACGTAAAGTCGATGTGGCTATTTGGCATGCTTGCGGCGAAGATTTGGGGATTTTTTATCTGCTGTCTGGTTGTCCGCCACTGACCAATATCTTTGATACCCAAATTGCGTTGTCTTATTTAACAGGTCAATTGCAAATGGGGTATCAGCAGGCACTGGCTGATCAGCTAGATATGCATATCGATAAAGAGCACAGTCAGTCTGATTGGCTCCAGCGCCCGTTGACAGATGAGCAAGAGCAGTATGCCATCGATGATGTGCGTTATCTGCCAGCGCTATATCTCAGTATCGAACATGCGCTTAAGGCTCAAGGGTTATATGATTATGTTTGGGCTGACTGTCAGCTTTATGCCGGTGATTTGTATGACACGCAACACGTCGAAGATGAAGCGATGTATCTAACGATGGCAGATTACCGCTATAACTCACAGCAAATGGCGATACTCAAAGGGGTAGCTACGTGGCGAGAAGAGTTGGCACGCGCGACCAATCAACCGCGTACCTTTGTGATAAAAAAACAAGCAGTACGAGAGATAGTCACTGAAAAGCCAAACAGCATGCGCGAGCTGGCACACAAAACAACCATGCACCGTAGTATGCTACGACTATATGGCGAAGAGCTGCTGAAAGTAATCAGAGATGCCAAGAGTCTACCGCCTACAGAGCATCCAGACTGTCTAGTGCCGCCATATCGCTCAAAAAATAAAGTACTCTCAAAAGCAGTGCAGCAAGCGATTGATGAGCATGCGCGAGAGATTGGTATACCTGCTAGCGTATTAATGCGTAAAAAATGGCTAGGGCAGTTGTATGAAGTGGTTGCTCTTGATAAAGACGTGAGCGAACTGCCGCAAGGGCTAAAAGGTTGGCGTAGCGATTGGGTTGTTAAAACCTTAATTCCAGTCATCAAAAAGCATAAAACCGAACTGCAGCAGGGCATGGGTATTCGTGTTCAATAAGGAATCGTTCGATAAAGCAGCGTTCGATAAGGCACCGTTTAACAAGAAATCGTTCGATAAGACTGAAAACTGACACTCAAGTATTCATACAGCTCTTATTCATACAGCTCTTAGCGTTTAAATCGTCCATGCTCTAAAAAGTATTGAGTCTGCTCGGCGACCTCTGGGTTCACTAGCATGCCAGTATGTGAGACTGACATGACAATATGATCAGCTGCAGCCTCTATCCTCGTCTCCTCTATATAGACTGTCCCGTCATGTGCAAGCTGCTCGTTAAGAAGTGGCTTGTCAGATTTGCGCAGTTTGCGATTATGATATTGCAAAAACAGCTGACCTAGACCATAAGGACGGTTGCCAGCGATGACGCCTAGCGTCACATGTTTGGGCAATGGCGCGACTGTGCCGTCGAGGGCGTCGACATACGAGCGACCTACGACAGCAGGAGTCAATCGCCAAATATAATCTGCACAAACACTCCCTATATGCGGTGTTCCTAGCGTCACGCAACGTCCGATTTTCCATTTTGGATACTGAGCGACAAAATCACGAATGATCAAACCACCTAAACTATGCCCAACCAAATCTATAGGATGATCTGGGTGATGGTTTGTTTCTAGCCAGCTATTTAGGCGGGCGCTATTGGTTTTGATACCATCACGCATACTACGGTAGCCATACTGATGGGTATCAAATCCTGCTGATTGCAGGCGCTTGGCTAATGGTCGCATGATCCATGGGGTTTGGTGTAGCCCATGAATTAGAATAACGCGAGTTTTTTGTTTAGGCGCTTTATGTTGCATAGCATTGTCCAAATGATTGCTTCAGAAATTTAAGATAAATAGCTTATTATCAATATAAGCTTTTATTACATTGAGTTCTTATCGTTTATTTTATTCATAATATTACCTGCTAATGTAATAGATAAAAAGTCAGCAAAATAAAAACCTCCAAGTCAGCTGCTGACTTGGAGGTTTTTTACTACAGAGAATAACTATCCGAAATAATAATTACATATAGTTTTCGATACTTGGGCAAGAGCACATTAGGTTCTTATCACCATACGCATCATCGACACGAGCGACACTTGGCCAGAACTTGTTTGCACGGATGTACGGTAGTGGGAATGCAGCAGTCTCACGGCTGTATGGATGCGTCCACTCTTCGCTAGTAATCATAGCAGCCGTATGAGGTGCATTGACTAACGGGTTATCTTCTAGCGTCCAGTTATCTTCACCAGCTTTGGCTTTCATGGCTTCAGCTTTAATAGATTTTAGCGCACTGATAAAGCGATCCAACTCTTCTTTTGACTCAGACTCTGTTGGCTCAATCATAAGCGTGCCAGCGACTGGGAAACTCATCGTTGGCGAATGGAAACCATAATCCATCAAGCGCTTAGCGATATCGCTTTCTGTTATGCCAGTTTCTTCTTTTAACGGACGAATATCGATGATGCATTCGTGAGCCACGCGGCCATTTTTGCCTGCATACAAGACAGGGTAGTGACCTTTTAATTCGGCTGCTACGTAGTTGGCGTTCAGTAATGCCAGCTCCGTTGCTTTTAATAGACCATCACGGCCCATCATAGCAATGTACATCCATGAGATAGGTAAGATGCTCGCTGAACCATAAGGCGCAGCCGATACCGCTGAGCAGTCTTTTTGTGCATTATGCACAGGGCTTAGCGTATGGTTGGCCATGAAGGGTGCCAAATGCGCCTTCATACCGATAGGACCCATACCTGGACCGCCGCCGCCATGCGGAATACAGAAGGTTTTGTGCAAGTTCATATGCAATACATCAGCCCCAACGTCTGCAGGTTGCATCATGCCTACCTGAGCATTCATGTTGGCGCCATCCATATAGACCTGACCACCATGCTTGTGAGTCAAATCACAGATATGACGGATGCCTTCTTCAAACACGCCATGAGTCGATGGGTACGTGATCATTAAAGCGCCCAAACGCTCGCTATGCTCTTCACACTTGGCGGTTAAATCATCGATATCAACGTTGCCGTTTTCATCGGTTTTGACCACGACGACTTTCATACCCATCATCATGGCGGTAGCAGGGTTGGTACCGTGCGCTGACTGAGGAATCAAGCACACATCACGATTGGTCTCGCCCAATGACTCATGATAACGGCGAATCGCGAGCAGACCAGCATATTCACCAGAGGCACCAGAGTTTGGCTGCATAGAGACATCATCAAAACCAGTAATGGCTTTTAATTGATCTTGTAGGCTATCGATCATCGCGATATAGCCAGTGACTTGGTCACGCGGTGCAAAAGGATGCACGTTGGCAAACTCAGGCCAAGTAATCGGTAGCATCTCACTGGTGGCGTTTAGCTTCATGGTACAGCTACCCAGTGAAATCATGCTGCGGTTCATCGCCAAATCTTTGTCTTCAAGCGACTTTAGGTAGCGTAGCATTTCATGCTCGGTATGATGCGAGTTGAATACTGGATGAGTCAAGATATCATCCGTACGCAGGTTTGCGCTATCTAGAGAGACGCGAGCTGTTTCAGGTAGATCGTGTGACTTATTGACGAACAACTGAGTCAAGGTGTTGAAATCTTGCTGATCGCTGGTTTCACTAAAGGCAACGCTCAATTTGGTGTCGCTTATACGCCATAAGTTGTAGCCGACGTTGTCTGCATTTTTGAAAATTTGAGTAGCAAGCTTCTCTGAACCACAATCAACCACGACTGTATCGAAGAATTGATCATGTACTACGCTCAAGCTGCTGTCGTTAGATTCTGTGATAGCATCAGCAAACGCAGTGGCAAACGCATGAATACGAGTGGCAATACGCTTCACGCCACCTGGACCATGATATACCGCGTACATACCAGCGAGGTTGGCCAGCAATACTTGTGAGGTACAGATGTTTGAGTTGGCTTTTTCGCGGCGGATATGCTGCTCACGCGTTTGTAGAGCCATACGTAATGCAGTATTGCCTTGTGCATCTTTTGAGACACCAATGATACGACCAGGCGCTGAACGCTTGGCTTTATCAGAGAACGCAAAATAAGCGGCATGTGGACCGCCAAAGCCCATTGGAATACCGAAACGCTGAGTACTACCTAGCGCTACGTCAGCACCCATATCGGCTGGTGATTTTAATAACACCAAGCTCATGATGTCACTGACGACGCTGACGTAAGTTTTGTTTTCTTTTACTGCACTGATGACGTCTGTTAAGTCTTTAACGTCGCCTTCGGCACCGACATACTGGAATAGCGCACCGAAATAGTCGCCAGATTTAGCCGTTTCGAAATCACCAACAACGACTTCCCAACCAAAGTATTTAGCACGAGTATTGATAACATCTAGCGTTTGTGGATAGACGCGTTCATCGACGAAATACTGCGTTGATTTGTTTTTGCTCACACGCTTTGACATCGCCATCGCTTCTGCCGCTGCGGTCGCTTCATCAAGCAATGACGCACCAGCCAGCTCAAGACCTGTTAGATCAATACATACTTGTTGGAAGTTCAGCAATGCTTCTAGACGACCTTGAGCGATTTCAGCTTGATAAGGGGTATAGGCGGTGTACCAGCCTGGATTTTCAAGGACGTTGCGCTGAATGACGGCAGGCATACGAACCGGAGAGTAGCCTTGACCGATATAGCTTTTGTTAACAGTGATGTCATCTGCCATCGTGCGTAGTTTGGCAAGTGCCGCATGTTCACTCATCGCCACTGGCAAATCCAGCTCTTTGTGCAGACGTACTGGCTCAGGCACAGTGTCATTGATAAAGCTTTGCATATCTTTATAACCAACAGCGCTGAGTAGGTCAGCTTGCTTGGTTTCGTTCGAACCTAAGTGGCGATAGACAAATTCAGCTTCGTTGAACAATCCTTGAAAGGTATCAAACGATGGGTTTTGAGAGATAGTCATGACAATCCTTGGTTAAGGGAGTAATAAACAAAATAGCAATTAAGAAAACATTGTGAGCAGTTAAGGAAACACTGTGAGCAGTTAAGGAAACACTGTGAGCAGTTAAGGAAACACTGTGAGCGGTACGTTATACGTAATGCACAAACTGTTTTTGATCAAAGCGGAACTGAGTGTTGTAAACGCCATTGTCAGCACGCTCACCTGCGCCAATCATCATAACGATATGATGGTCGTCGCTAAGATTGAGCAACGCTTTCATGGCAGGCTCATCAAAGCCGCCCATAGGACAGCTATCAAAACCATGAGCACGTAGTGCCAACATTAGGTTTTCGGCGGCAAGCGCGGTGTTATTGGTTGCCCAGTTTTTGGTGTCTTCAAAGGTATAATAAGGCGATTTGATTGGGCCTTTTACCCGTCTGACCACTTGCGTTGCGCCCCATTTTGCAGCCGAAACCACGTTGGCTGGGCCGCGCAAAAAGTCCATTGTGACGACTTTGTTGTAGTAGTCTTTCACTTTCTTTGGCACTGGCTGGTCAGGATATTCGCGCAATACTTGCTTAGCGTGATCGTGCCAAACATCAGTACGAGCAACGATGGCAATCAAACGGGCTGATGTTTTTGCGGCGTTTTGATTCATACAGTTTTTGACGGCGCGTTTGCGATTGTCAGCATCATCGATAACATAAAATTCCCACGGCTGTAGGTTGCTAGAGTTTGGTGCTAGCATGGCCAAACGCAGACAGTCTGCCAATACGTCATCAGGTATGGGGGTATCAGTAAAACGGCGCACGGAACGGCGTGACTCTACGATATCGCGAAAGGCTTTTAGCTGCGGCGTATGGTTTGGTGTAGCAATGGGGTCTTTATTATCGGTGTTGGCATTCATATTAGGATCCATGCTGAGAATTGGGTTATCAGTTTGCGTCGTTATTGATAGCACGTATTCATTGGGATTCGAATAGGTGATCAATACGAGTCAATGAGATAACGCTTGAGAGCAATAACATCGGACGATAATGATTGTTGGAGATCTACATATAAAGCTGCTTTCAAATAACAAGCATGGTCAATGAGCCAATACTTTTCATGAGAAAGGTTTTTAAATCGTTTAAATAGAGAGTATAGATACCAGCTGCTGCCAGTATCTATGATGTTTAGTCGGGGCTAGTGCTTTGTACGAGCTAATATCTTAAAAATGCTCATGTCTTGTGAGAGCATGCTTAACTTACGTGCTTAGCTTATAAGTCGCTTTCGTACTCGTCAGCAGTCATTAGTGCTTCGTAGTCAGCGATGTTGTCAGGCTTCATTCTGAAGAACCAACCTTCGCCATATGGGTCAGAGTTGATGATTTCAGGATCATCTTCTAGTGCTTCGTTAATAGCGATGACTTCACCTGAAATAGGGGCATAAACGTCAGAAGCCGCTTTTACTGATTCAACAACTGAGATTTCGTCATCGACAGCGATGATATCGCCCACATCTGGTAGCTCAACGAATACCACATCACCCAATAGATCTTGAGCATGGTCAGTGATACCAACAGTGATCGTACCGTCGTCTTCTAGGCGTAGCCACTCGTGACTAGCAATATATTTTAGCTCTGCTGGGATGTTGCTCATGGTCTCTCTCCTAAGTGATAGAGGTTAATTAACAAAAATAATGAAGGCTGGGCGTGTCGTCATTTTTATAATTGCGTGCAAAATGACAACGCGCTCTAATGATAGAATTTATAAGACCTAAGAGTCAAACTGTTGCTTGCCGTTACGGACAAAAGGTAGCTTCAATACGCGCACATCGACGAACTTACCTTTGCCACGTAGATCGACTTGTACGCTGTCATCTTCTGATAAGCTGGCAGGTACACGAGCAATCGCGATTGAATTTTTTAGGCTAGGGGAGAATGTACCACTGGTGATAATGCCAGTTTGCTCATTATCAGTGCCTTGATTGATAGTCACTGTCATGCCTTCACGCAATACGCCGCGCGTGGTCAATAGCAGACCCACTTGCTTCATAGCAGTGTTGTCTTCTTTTGACTGCTTACGTTTGCTGACCAATGCTTCACGGCCGACAAAGGCACGATCGTCTTTTAGTGCAAGCGTCCAGCCCATGTTGCACTCATAAGGGCTAACATTCTCATCCATGTCATGACCGTAAAGATTCATGCCCGCTTCCATACGCAAGGTATCACGTGCGCCAAGACCAGCAGGTTTGATACCATTTCCTTTTAGTTGTTCAAAGAAAACAGGGGCATCATCGGCATGCATAATGACTTCGACGCCATCTTCACCAGTATAGCCAGTACGAGCCACAAACCAATCAGTGCCTTCGATATCGGTCAAGTCAGCACCAACGAAAGGTTTTAGTGCTGCTAAGGTATCTGTCCAGCTTGGTTTGGCCTGAGCCAGTTTTGCAATAGCATTTGGACCTTGCACGGCAAGCATCGCAAGCTCAGGTCGCTCGGTAATCGTAATATCGAAACCTTCGGCGACTTTATTAAACTGTGCTAAATCCTTGTCACGAGTGGCTGCGTTAGAGACGATGCGGTACTCAGTTTCTTCTGCATTCATCAGGTAGACGATCAAATCATCGATAACGCCGCCTTGCTCATTGAGCATGCCAGAGTACAGCGCTTTACCAGCGGTAGTGAGTTTGTTGATATCGTTTGCGAGCAGTTTTTGTAGCCATGCTTTGGTATCAGCGCCTTTGATATCAGTCACAACCATATGTGAGACATCAAACATACCTGCATCTGTGCGTACCGCTTCGTGCTCTTCGATTTGTGAACCGTAATGAATTGGCAATTCCCAACCAGAAAAATCGACCAGTTTGCCCTCACTATCAATATGAGACTGGTAAAAAGGGGTGCGCTGAGGAGCTTGGCTCTGATCGTTTTGAGAAGTGATGTCTTGAGAATGGGTATCAGTCATAACAAATCCTTATGTGTACATCAGTCGTACTCGATAGAGTAATGAGCGATGTGCAGTATCATAGTAGCGAGAAGCAACATTGCAGGGTGCAAGTATTGCAACCAAGGGTAGCACAGAAAAAAAAGATAAAGCAGTAAGCCAAACCAACACTGAACGTCGGTTTAAGCAAAAGCCCTATCTGTCCTGTGACCTGAGATTTTCAATACGAACCATCATTTTTGGGCAGTTATATGAGCCCTATCGTCGATGATAGCGTATTTTCTCCCCTTCGGTGGGTAAGACGTCGTCCGTTCTTACCACTCTCCAGATTTGTTATGCCTTATGCTTGATAAAAAAGTAGTGCGCTATGAGCGTCATGCTACTAAACACTATCAAACAGCAGTGACATGCGTTTTTCAGTCCTTTTACCTGAGCGATTGGCAGGGTGGATGCGCCTTCGGTGGTTATCTAGCAATTGCGATAGTTGTATAACCAATAGGGTTCAATACAAAATCTATGCTGATAAACTCTCTCCTGAAAAACGCTTTTATTATGAAAGGTTCAAAGCGCTTTTACAAGTCATCAAAGCCATTAAAATAAATAAATTTGGCAAAAATAATGTTTTGATAGGGAAGTCTGTCAAATAGGTTATGTTTTACAATGATATTTTTATCGCTCATATCAGCGTTTTGTCTGTGTGTTTTGACAAAAATTACGATAGCAAAACGCAAAGCGACTACTGGTATTTGCCTGAAATATGCTAACCTACGCCCATAGTTTCTGATAGGTGGTTTTTATGCATTGCGATATTTATAAATTTCCCAAACATGACGACATGTATATCTACATTGCGCGTCCTGATTATCCTGATGATACTGATGAAATCAAAGACTGGCTTGGTGTATTACCAAAAGATTTCCGTGCAGGTTTAGGCCGTAGTAAGTTCGTCATGCATTTGGACTTATCAACTAAAGATAAGCTCGCTCGTGTCGATAAAGAAGAAGTATTGGCAAAGCTGCAGTCTCAAGGTTACTTTGTGCAGTTGCCGCCGCAAGACGTGATGCGCCGTCAAGCAGAGCTGCGTGCTCGTGAATCGCAGGACAGCATCTATAATTAATAGATTTGTTAGCAAGTAAGTGTGGTAGGACATATCAGTATGCTACTGTAAAAACAGTGTCGATAAAAACCTACGACACACTTGCTCACATGCATTTGAGTAGAGAGTCGTGATAAACTGACACCCTACGCAACGTACATATAAGCCTACATAATGCATAAGTTTATTATGTAGTTGGCCTCATTCTGGTTCTACAGAACGCACATATACCGCTAGACACAGATTGTGTCACCGGCGATAAACGCAGGTAAATAAACACGCATGGACTGGTTAAAAAATATCTTACATAGCTTACCGCTAGAGTCTATCAGTGACATTCTCGGTGAGATTGCCATTTGGTGGGGCCAAATGGTAAAGGATGTCCCGCCCGCTGATTTGCCGATGTATGCTTATCTGGGCGGTGCTGTTTTGGTACTAGTGCTATGGATACTCGTTGCTCGTGTACTGCCAAAACCATTGGGCGGTATGAGTTGGATGGTTCTGTTTGCGGTATTACTAGCACCAGGTACAGCGCTTGGCGATCCGAGCGAGCTTGCACCAGCCAGTATCAGCGTCGTCTATGCTGTGATGATGAAAGATTATGCAGGCGCGGTTGCCAATATGCTGCCGATATTGGTGATACTGGTCGCAGGGTTGTTTGTTGGTTTTGTATGGCAACTGATACGCAGCGCATTTGCATCAAGCTTGGACAAAGCCCGTAGCCGCAGCGCAGAAGATACACATGCCACATTGCAAATGACCACAGGCAGTTATTTGCCAGAAGGCACTACCGTAACCGAACAGCCTGACACTAACGTGAGATTAAAAAAAGACAATGCATTGGCTAAAAAAACGAATAGCGATACATCTGACAAGTAATAAAAATAAGCTAGGCATTAAGATAGTACTATTGTTTTAGAATTTATTTGATACCCGAATAAAAAGACACCGCTGCGTGTCTTTTTTTATGCCAGATTGTTTATTAGGCATATAAATAATTGCTCACTATGAACTGCACATAACAATTGTTAATAAATGCGAACGCATGAGTATTTTGGCAATGCATCAGGCTGTGCTAATCTAATTTATCCTTTATTAGTCATTTATATTTTAGACCTATCCATTTATAACAACTTATCTATAACAACTATCGAGATCTGATTATGACCACAGCTGACAATACTAAGCAAAACTTTACTGGTACGAGTAGTTATATTGCTACCGATGATTTGCAACTGGCCGTAAATGCCGCTATGACCTTACAAAAGCCATTGCTGATCAAAGGCGAGCCTGGCACAGGTAAGACATTGCTTGCCGAAGAAGTTGCTGAAAGTTTGGGCATGCCACTGATTACTTGGCACGTCAAATCGACGACTAAGGCTGAGCAAGGACTGTACGAGTATGATGCAGTATCACGCCTGCGGGATTCACAGTTGGGTGATGACAAGGTTTATGACATTGCCAACTATATCAAGCCGGGCAAGCTGTGGGATGCTTTTACCAGTACAGAGCGTAGCGTACTGCTGATTGATGAGATCGATAAAGCCGATATCGAGTTCCCAAATGATTTGCTACATGAGCTTGATAAGATGTCTTTTTATGTTTATGAGACGGGCGAAACTATTACAGCGGCGCAGCGTCCAGTGGTTATTATTACCTCAAACAATGAAAAAGAGCTACCAGATGCGTTTTTGCGTCGTTGCTTCTTCCATTATATTGATTTCCCAGAAGAAGAAACCATGCGCCAAATCATCGAAGTGCATTTTCCAGATATTCAAGAAAAACTGGTCAATGATGCATTGGATATCTTCTATAAGCTGCGTGGTATTCAAGGTCTTAAAAAGCCGCCATCAACGTCTGAGTTGGTCGATTGGTTAACCTTGTTACTTGCTGATGATATGGCTCAAGACGAGCTAGAAGAAAATCTGCGCGGCGAAAAGTCTATTCCACCTCTATACGGTGCGTTGCTCAAAAACGAGGCAGATGTGAGTTTATTACAGCGTTTTGCCAATATGATGCGTCGCTAATGTTTGCCGCTTGCGTTGGCTTTAACCTTTTATATCCAATATCTGATGTAGAAGTCAACGAAAGCGCTCAACCTGTGACTGTACCAATTAATGATATCAGCAATATCACCAGATAATAATATCAGCTAATAAGTGATACGACTCTTATGTTTATCAAACTATTCTATACCTTGCGTACTTATGGCGTGCCAGTCAGTACGCGCGAGCTGCTCGATCTCAATGCCGCGTTAGATAAAGGGCTGATGATGCAGACGCATCCTGAAGATCCAGCACTGACTACTTTTGCTAGCCGCGAAGATATGTATCGGCTGATTCGACTGTGCATGGTCAAAGATGAGCGCCATTTTGATAAGTTCGATCGGGCCATGGCGGATTATTTTGAAGGTGTCGATAGTCTCGATATGGATGAGCTGTTGGCCAAGCTAACGGACGTGCCCAAAGAGTGGCTGGATCTGAAGCTCGATCCCAAAAATCTAACGGAAGAGCAAAGACGATTACTGAAAAAATACGGCTCGCTTGAAGAGCTGATGAAGGCGTTAGAGGAACGGTTAAAAGAGCAAAAAGAGCGTCATCAAGGTGGTAGTAAATGGGTAGGAACGGGCGGCACTTCGCCATTTGGTGCCTATGGTGACCATCCAGAAGGCGTACGCGTCGGCGGTGAGTCGCGCAAACGTAGCGCAGCAAAAGTCTGGGAGCAGCGTAAATATCGCAATCTCGATGACGACAATCAGCTCGGTACACGCCAAATTCAAATGGCGCTACGCAATCTGCGTCAGTTTGCACGGACCGGTAGTGCTGATGAGCTCGATATTCATGAGACGATTAAGCGTACGGCAAAAAAGGGTGTGCTCGATATACATATGCAGGCAGAGCGCCGTAATCGTGTCAAAGTGCTAATGTTGTTTGATGTGGGTGGCAGTATGGATATCCATGTCGAAGCGCTCGAAAAACTATTTTCTGCGGCAAAAAATGAATTCAAAACCTTAGAGTTCTTTTATTTTCATAACTGTTTGTATGACTATGTGTGGAAGGACAATAATCGTCGCCATAGTGCGCCGATGCCAACGTTTGAGCTACTCAATAAATATGGCCGTGAGTATCGCGTCATCTTCGTCGGTGATGCATCGATGTCACCTTATGAGCTGATGACAGTCGGTGGTAGCGTAGAGTATATGAATAATGAAGCGGGCATCGTATGGCTGAAGCGCGTACTGGAGCATTTTGATAAAGTCACTTGGCTCAATCCTGAAAACCCGTCGTATTGGCAATATACGCAAACCATCGTTGAAATTAAAAAACTGTTTGAAAATAAGATGTATCCGATGACGCTACATGGTGTTGAAGAAATGACTCAATATATGGCGCGGTAATTTTAATATTCAGCCCGATTGATGAATAAATAAATAAAACCTGTTAGCACAGCTTGAATCCTTATAATAACAGCCGTTATGACAACATAGCGGCTGTTATTTTGTTGATGCAAATAAGATCGATATTGATTGTATATTGGTATGTCTAGTAAATTGTGTTAACATTCATTTAAAATGAATGTTATAAATATTCTGAATTGGGCGGTTAAAAATTTTGACGACCACTGTAAAAAGGTCTGCTCATTATTGCCAGTTTAGACGGATTATTTTTAACATTTCAATTTATCAATGCAGTTAATGACTAAGAGAAACAACATGGCCTCACCAAAAACGTTAGAAATCGTCACCGCAACTGTTCCTGTACTTGAAGAGCATGGCGTTGCGATTACCACTGTGTTTTATAAAAATATGTTTAATGAGCATCCTGAGCTGTTAGATATTTTTAATGAAACCAATCAAAAATTGGGAAGACAGCAGACGGCACTAGCAATGACAGTATTGGCCGCTGCCAAGCACTTGGACAAGTTGGCTATGTTATTGCCACAAGTGACCCAGATTAGCCACAAACATAGAGCTTTACAGATTTTGCCTGAGCATTATCCTATCGTCGGCAAGCATTTAATTGGGGCGATAAAAGAAGTGCTAGGAGAGGCGGCTACCGATGACATTATTGACGCTTGGACAGAAGCCTATGATGAAATTGCCTCAGTATTTATCCAGATTGAACATGGTATGTATGAAGAAGCAATGTGGCAGGGGTTTGCACCGTTTAAGGTAGTTAAAAAGGAAGTGGTCGCTACAGATATCGCAGCCTTTACAGTAGTGCTAGTGAACGATAATGAAGATAGTAATCAAGATATTGACCTGAGTAAATTGAACTTAACCGCTGGTCAATACATCACGGTGAAAACAGACCCAAAAGACAGCGAACATATAGCCCTGCGTCATTATTCTCTATACTCTGCCAGTACCGATGCAGGCATTCAGTTTGCGGTTCGACGTGATAACCGTAATGAGCATCATGGGTTGGTTTCTAACTATATGCATGATCAACTAGAAGTCGGTGACACGGTTTTATTATCGGCACCAGCTGGTGACTTCGCGCTCAATCAAGATTTGGTACAGCAAAATGATATTCCATTGGTATTGATGAGTGCAGGAGTCGGGGTGACGCCTGTACTGTCTATGCTAGAGGCGCAAGTATTAGCCAATCCTAAACGACCTATTATTTGGGTTTATGCTTGTCAAAATATCGCTCATCATGCTTTTTCTGATCAAGTTAATAAATTACTCGAACAGGCTGAGAGTGTAGAAAAGCATATATTTTACTTTGAGTCTGGGCAGTTATTAGATGAGACATGGCTTGCTACCTTGCCTAAGCCTGCTGATATCTATGTGTGCGGCTCGATGCCGTTTATGGAAAGCATGATTGATGGGTTAGTAGCATTAGATCATGGGGTCGATAGTGTCCACTACGAACCGTTTGGCCCTAAGATGAGCTTGGGTGGTTAAGTTTTTAACATATAGTCGGTGAACTACTAAACCGCTACGGCGTTACCCTCCTTAGATGTACTATTTGTACAAGCAGCAGTCGGCTGCCTTGTATCCATTTTAAAGTTATTTGACTATAATATTCAAAATAAACGTTTATAAAAAAGCACTTAGTATGAAATAATCATGCTAAGTGCTTTTTTAATCTTAGTTGAAAATAAAGAGTATCAGGGTACATTACTCTTTATTTTCAACCAATCCAATCATCACTCCCATCTCTTTTTTGTCTTGCTTATCGATACTAGGTGCATACAACGCTGAGGCAATACCACCGTCTAAAAACAGCGCATTTGAACAACCCAGCTCATCCTTAAATAACTCTGCAAACTGATAAAAGGTCACAGGCTCATCGCTATTAACGAGCTGTATACTGCCATCACGGCAAACACCTGCACCATTACGCAGTTTGATTGAGCTGCTATCAGGGTTGAACTGTGGGTGTATCTCGTTATTGATGACCAGCATAGGACCCGATTGCGTCGCATACCAAGGCTGCACATCACCATTGTTTAGCTGCTCATTTAACGCATTACTTTCGGTGATTTGCACGTTGCCAGCTTGGTCCCACCACATAACCCCATTAGGTAATAGATGAAAATTACCGCCACCTTCTTTTGTATTTAGCGATTTGAGTTCTTTGCCTTCGATGACGGTATAGCCAATCGGCGCATAGTTTTCATTATACATGCCTGCATTCATCGCAAATTTGAGGGTCTCATGATTCGGTAATGTGGCCAATAACGCATCAAAGGTCAGCAGAGGCTCATTGTTATCAGAGGATTGCCAAAACAGTTGTAATGAATAACGCTCGCTCGCTAACGCGGTAGCATCGACACGGCAAACACTATAAGCAAAGGGCGTGTCTTTAGTCTGACATGACCAGCTATCGGTATCGCTACTAGTCGCATTGGTATTTGTCTGCTGGCAAGCGCTCAGGCCTAGCGCAAGCACTATCGTTGATAAGAATAAGTTAAAAATAGAACTTGGCATCAATCACGCGTCTTTTAATGTGTAAATTATTTGAGTTTGGTTACTATCTACCGCTTAATTACTCCTTCATCACTACTTTTTAAATACAACGATTTAGGCACTGATTCAGTCATTAGTAGGCGGAAAGTCACGGATTGTATTGTTCACATTACCAATTAATCGTCCACCATCGGTGAGATTGGTCAAGTGCTCAGAATTATACCCAGCGCTGTGTTCTGTTGGCGCGCCAGTTTCTTTGCCCTTATCACGCGAGTCTTTGTTATAAGCAATGAGTGCGTCATTATTGGCTAAGAAGCTATCAGGGTTTGCCATGACCCACATCTGGTTAAATACATCGGCACGGGCACTATGATCGAGCAATGCGCCTTTATCAGTAAAGTAGAAGAATTTGGATAACAGCTTAATCTGCCCATCGTCTAAGCGGCGTGCAATATGATACGGCTGTAATTGGCTAGGATGCTGTAAACCAACCGCACCTACGATACTGGCAAGCGATTTTAGCGTGTTTTTATGGAAACTTGCAACACGCTCAGCTTTACTAGGGACGTCGAGCGCCTTTTGACGATATGGATCTTGGGTAGCTACACCCGTTGGGCAAGTGTTGGTATGACAAGAGCGCGACTGAATGCAGCCAACCGCAAACATAAAGCCACGTGCTGAGTTACACCAATCGGCACCTAGCGCAATCATGCGCGCAATATCAAAGCCTGATACGATCTTGCCACTGACGCCAAGCTTAATTTTGTCACGAATACCTGCACCGACTAAAGTATTATGTACGAGCAAAAACCCTTCAACCATTGGCATGCCGACATTGTCCATAAACTCGACAGGCGCTGCACCTGTGCCGCCTTCTGCACCATCAATAACGATAAAATCAGGATAGTTATCCGTCTCTATCATCGCTTTGACAATCGCCATAAACTGCCATGGCTGACCAATACATAGCTTGAAGCCAACTGGCTTGCCACCAGATAACTCACGCAGCTGCTGCCAAAAGGCGACTAACTCGCGCGGGGTGCTAAATGCGGTATGCGAAGAAGGCGAGATACAGTCTTGACCCGTAGGCACTTGACGTGTGTCCGCAATCTCTTGCGTGATTTTGCTAGAGGGAAGGACGCCACCTTTACCAGGCTTGGCACCTTGTGAAAGCTTGATTTCAATCATTTTAACTTGAGGATCGACGGCTTTTTCAGCAAAAGACTGTGGATCAAAGTTACCATCATTATCACGGCAACCAAAGTAGCCTGTACCCAATTCCCAAATCAAATCACCACCGAACTTACGATGATAAGGGCTGATCGCGCCTTCGCCCGTGTCATGAGTAAATCCGCCCAATTTTGCGCCTTGATTGAGTGCCATGATGGCGTTCGCTGAGAGACTGCCAAAGCTCATTGCTGAGATATTGAATACTGACATATCGTGTGGCTGCTGACAACGCTCACCGCCGACCATAATTCGAAAGTCTTTGTTCTCTAGTGGTGCACTGATGGTAGATTGCAAAAACCATTCTTTACCATGAGTATATAAATTGTCCAACGTACCAAAGGCATTGGTATCACTGACATTCTTAGCACGTTGATAGACTAGCGCGCGCTGCTGGCGTGAAAACGGTACTTGTTCTTTATCGTCCTCAAGCAGGTACTGGCGAATCTCAGGGCGAAAATCCTCTAATACATAGCGAATATGTCCAGCGATAGGGTAGTTGCTCAATATGGCGTGCTTAGACTGAATCAAATCATAGATACCAAGTGCCACAGCCAAACCACCGATCACAATCAGCCACCAACTTACCAATAATAAGCCCGCCAATAGAATTAAAATCGCCGCGCCAAACGTGCTATAGCGAAGTAATAATCCGATAAAGTACGGCGAACTGGTTTTGGGTTCAGGGTTTAGATTGGTACGAGATTCAGGCATAGCGAGGCTCAATAGTAATGATTGATATAGATAAGATGCTTACATTTGTCGCGTACATCATACACGCATGACGTCGTTACGTCGGTATCAATGGGTAACAGGGTTATCCAAATCATTTTTGTTGAGAGCGGCATTAGTTCGATTACGGAAATAAGTAATGACAGTATATGCAATAAAGTGATTAAAAATAGCCCATATGTTACTTTAAACAGCGAAACCGTTGAGCAGGGTAGCCATAATATTTTAAGAAAATATCTAGATGAAGACATGCTGACAACTATTGATCCATTTGATGCGGTGCAACTGGCGTATGTGATTGAGGTATGTATCAGCTATAAAAACCAAGCGGCGGCGGGGCGCTATCTATACGCGAATTCGCGCGATAAATTAAAAAGCCCGAACGATAGCGATAGATTGCGTAAGTATCTAATGAAATTTGGGCTGAGGTTTGATGGATTAAAACGATAATATTAAAAAGGAGAGGATATGAACAATACAGGATTTGTCGCGGGAACGCTCGTTCATACGGATAAAGGATTGGTACACATTGAGCAGCTAAAAGTTGGCGATATGGTATTGTCTCGTGATGAGCATAACCCGAACGGTGATCTTATCTATAAAAGAGTATTGAATACGTTTGTT
>NZ_PJBU01000096.1:0-62815 GCF_002863645.1 Psychrobacter sp. MES7-P7E
TTCACAATATATTGTAAAACTCTTAATCAAATAGCTTGTTAAGATAACGGCAGATAGAAAACGAGCTACCAATAGATTGTGCTATCGACGTAAATTTAATAATTAAAGCTGTCACAGCAAAATAACTACAAGTGGCAACAAACCCGATTATAAATTCGAATAATAAGGACAGTAACTATGTCAGACATTACTACTATTAACCCAACCACGGGCGAAGAAATCAGTAACTACAATTATATGAGCAACGACGAAGTCAACAAGATTGTCGATGCTTCATATAACGCATTTCTAGAATGGCGTACAGTGAGTCACGAAGAACGTGGCCGTATCATCAAGTCTATTGGTGATAAGCTGATGGAGTACAAAGAAGAGCTGGCTAAGCTGATGACTGAAGAGCGCGGTAAGTTATATAGCCAAAGCATGCAAGAGATTGATCTCTGTAAAGCTATCTGTGATTACACTGCTGAAAATGGCGTCGCTTCTTTGGCTGATGATGTACGCGATATCGAAAGCATGAAAAAAGGGTTAGTGACGTATCAACCTATCGGTATCATCTACGGCATGCAGCCTTGGAACTTCCCAGCGTATCAGGTATTCCGCTATACCATTGCAAATCTAATGGCGGGTAACAGTGTCCTGTTAAAACACGCATCTAACGTTACAGGCTCTGGTCTATTAATTGAAAAAATTCTTCACGAGTCTGAACTGCCAAGTGATTTGTTCCGTACGATTATCATCGATCATGATCAATCAGAAGCATTGATTGGCAATGACAAAGTACGCGGCGTGACACTAACAGGTAGTGACAAAGCAGGCGTGATCGTTGGCCAGCAAGCAGCGAAAGCAATTAAGAAAGCGGTATTAGAACTAGGTTCAAACGATGCATTTATCGTACTAGAAGATGCAGATATCGAAACTGCAGTAGAAACCTGTACTCAAGCACGTTTAATCAATAACGGCGAAACTTGTGTAGCAGCCAAACGCTTTATCGTAGTCGATAGCGTATATGATGAGTTCCGTAAACGTATCGTTGAGAAATTTGAAGGTACTAAAGCGGGTGACCCAATGGATGATAGCTCAGATATAGGTCCATTAGCACGTGCAGATCTACGTGAGCAGCTACATGAGCAAGTAGAGCAAAGTGTGGCTAAAGGTGCAACGATCGCTGTTGGCGGTAAAGTACCTGAAGGTAAAGGTAGCTTCTATCCAGCAACTATCTTAGAGAACGTTGAAAAAGGTCAGCCTGCATACGATGACGAACTATTTGGCCCTGTCGCTTCATTGATTCGTGCCAAAGATGAAGACGACGCAATGCGCATCGCTAACGACAGTCGTTATGGTTTAGGTGGCGCTATCTTCTCAAAAGATGAAGAGAAAGCCGTTCGTTTAGCGCGTGAGCAATTTGATACTGGTATGGTCTATATCAATGGTTACGGTCTTGCCAATCCTGCACTGCCATTTGGTGGCGTGAAAAACTCAGGCTATGGCCGTGAGCATGGCGGCTTCGGTATCAAAGAGTTTGTCAATATTAAAGCGGTTCACGTATTCTAAGAATGAACTAATTAGACAAATTAGCTAAATAGATAACTATTTACAATTTTAAGTAATAGTAAATAATTAATAGTTATCAAATAAAAAAGCCCAGTTGCTCATAATGAGTAGCTGGGCTTTTTATTGCGCTATATAAAGTGGTATTAAAATCAACTTAATAAGCTTGAGATTTTCTATCCGTCTATAAGCAGTTGCAGAGGCAACTTAGGTAAATAAGTTTGTGTTTTCGATGATGTATTATTTGTTTCAAGTGACAATACATTTTTTGCTAGGAGTAAAATCGTCCAAGGTAGCAACTGATGCTCAAGCTTCTGTACCCGTGACTGCAAGCTCTCTACAGTGTCGTTGATATCGACATCTAATACGGCTTGAGTCAATACCTGACCTGCATCAAGCTCCGCGGTTACTTTATGAATACTACAACCATGACGACGTTCACCCGCTTGTATAACCCGTTTGTGAGTATCTAAACCCTTATAAACCGGAAGTAGAGAAGGGTGAAGATTAATCATGGACGCTGGTGCATTATCGATGAATGCGCCACTTAGTACGCGCATAAACCCAGCCAAGACAATCAAATCAGGTTGCCATGCTATTAACTGCTCGTTGGCATGGGTTTCAAATGTCTTGATACCCATACGTTTACCACTAGCAACGTGTGACAATACCGCAACTGGAATATTGGCATCTTTAGCACGTGTCAATGCATAAGCATCTTCACGGTTACTAATGACACCAACGATTTCAATCGGTAGCGCACCTGCTTGCATTGCATTGATTAACACTTGCAGGTTGCTACCACTTCCTGAGACTAGAACAGCAATACGCAATGGTTTGATAGGCTGGCTTGCGTTATCAGTTGACATTAACGGTACACCACTGCATCCGCCTGGCCATCAGTGCTGCGTTTGATCATTTCACCTATTTGCCAAGCTGTCTCGCCTGCATCAGTCAAGGTTTGGATAGCAGCATCTGCTTTGTCTTTTGGCACAACGATGACAAAACCAACGCCGCAGTTAAAGGTACGGTACATCTCGCTCTGCGCGATATTACCTTGGGTCTGTAGCCAAGTGAATAGCTCTGAGAACTGCCAGCTATTGGTATCGATGCTAGCTGCTAGATTATCAGGTAGTACACGTGGTAAGTTATCTGTCAGACCACCACCTGTGATGTGTGACATCGCATGAAGCGCTGAGCTACCAAGCGTGTCTTGTAATGCTTTGATTGCTTTTACATAGATACGGGTAGGAGCCATTAAAGCGTCTTGAATAGGCTGGCCGTCTAGTTGCTCGTCGCTACTCGTAACATCCACACCGCTAACTTCGATGACTTTACGAACCAATGAATAGCCGTTTGAGTGCGCGCCACTTGAGGCAAGTGCAATCAGTACATCGCCTTCTGCGACATTTTCACCAGTGACGACTTCTGCTTCTTCAACCACGCCTACACAAAAACCAGCTAGATCGTAATCGTCGTCTTGATACATGCCTGGCATTTCAGCAGTTTCACCACCGATAAGCGCACAGTTAGCAAGTTTACAACCATCACCAATACCAGTCACGACAGTCGCCGCTACATCAACATCCAGCTTACCAGTTGCATAGTAGTCTAAGAAGAACAATGGCTCTGCACCGCAAACCAATAAATCATTGACGCACATCGCGACCAAATCAATACCAATCGTGTCATGACGGTTCAGCTGTAGGGCCAATTTTAGTTTGGTGCCGACGCCATCAGTACCAGAAACCAATAATGGTGAGGTATAACCTGTTGGGATGCGGCATAACGCACCAAAACCGCCAAGTCCACCCACGACTTCAGGACGAGTAGTAGCTTTTGCAACGGACTTGATTCGCTGAACCAAAGCATCGCCTGCATCGATATCAACACCAGCATCTTTGTAGCTTAAAGAAGGCTTGTCACTCATAGTCATCTCACAGTTGGGGATAGATAATTGGGATTAGAAGGTAAAGTAATTGAGCACGCAAAAATCAGCGTTATAAAGTTCAAAAGCAAAGTTTAAAGACAGTGCGCGCATTATACCCAAAAACAGACCGTACTCGCAAAGCAACTTGCCAATATTTGACTAAGATTTGCATTAAGTGGCAAATAAGCGGTTAAGAAACAAAAAATGACTGATTTTTTATTGTACTCTGCGATAATAGAACGCTAAATTTATTGTCAATAATGGCCTTAATACAAGTCCAAATGTGATTGACAGAATAAAAACGACTAAACATAAATTTATCAAAAATTAGGTTCTTTAGGAACGTTGATACGTCTCAGTTTAGCTAGCTAAAACTAATGAGAAAAGAAAGCAATTAGCCTAGTGATACATTGTGATAGCTATAGTTATACCATTTAGAAATCGCTATCACTGACTGACTCCCTGTCACTTTTTCAAACCTGTCAATTTTTTAACCTCGTCCAACTATAGGATTACTTGCCATGATGAATCAACCAATAGATCCTTTTTTTCGGCGTTTATTTATTGTCGTGGCGTTAGTGGTGGCTGTGTTTCTTTTGTATTTAATGATGCCCGTCATCGTGCCCTTCGTTTTTGCCTTTATGCTGGCTTACCTATTTAATCCTCTAGTCAAGCGCCTATCAAAATATATCAAGCGCTGGGTCGCGATTATTATTGTCTACTCGACGATTACTTTGGGGATGGCGTTATTATTATGGTGGTTGGTACCGACATTGTGGCATCAGTTGCAAGCGGCGTGGGATTATTTGCCAAAGATATTTAATTGGTATAACCAAGTCGTACGAGAGTGGTTCAATAGTAATACTCGTATCAAACTGCCCCAATTAGAGTCTAAAGAGTTTTCCGATACTCTCGTCGATTATATGCAAACGAACTATAAGTTCGCTGATGCTAGTACCATGATGAGCCAAATACTGACCTCAAGTATGAACTTCATCAATAATGCAGGTCTTATTGTATTAGTGCCTATTTTGACCTTTTACTTCCTATTTAATTGGGATCAGCGTTTGCATAACTGGAAAATGGCGATACCAGGTGCTTACTGTCAAAAAGTGACTGAAATAGCTAAGGAGTGTGATCTGGCCTTGATGGCATTTATCAAAGGTCAATTGCTGGTGATGGTGTTGCTAGGCGCTATTTATGCTGTACAGTTGCAGCTTATTGGATTAGAGCTTGGGCTTATCATTGGTATGGTAGCAGGCATTGCCAGTTTTGTACCGTACTTAGGGTTTGGTATTGGTTTTATCGCGGCTATTATCGCCTGCCTATTTCAGTTCGGATTGGACTGGACGTATTTGTCATTGGTCGCAGGGGCGTTCTTGATTGGACAAGCTGCAGAAGGTTATATCCTACAACCATTGCTGTTAGGTGATAAGATTGGTCTATCGCCATTATGGGTCATATTTGCCGTATTGGCTGGTGCCAGTCTATTAGGTTTTGTCGGTATGCTAATCGCCTTACCAGTGTCCGCTGTCTTAAATGTCCTGTTCCGCCATTTATACAACTATTATCGGACCACTGACTTTTATAAAGGCCGTAAACAACTGGCACTGTTTGAAAAAAGATAATTATCTTATTATTGAATACACTAGATAAAGATTGATATGTAATATTAGGATAGGAACGCAATGATTGATAAGGCTTAATGGGTAAAAGACTTGTCAGTCATTTTGTAAATATGTTATATATAGGCGCAGTGTTGATAGTATCAACCGTTTTGGTACCAGTTTTGCTAACGTTGTTTTCGACAAAGTGACTGACCGATTTTTGCAAAGGCTATAGGGCCATTACTTACAGCTGTATCGACTAGTATTAATAGTAATGAATACAGCTCAAAGTAACCTATCTTTTTTATTGTATTTTTCCATTGCACTACGCAACACGAGTTGATGATTCATGGCAGAAGCACAGCTAAGTCTCAATCTGGACATTAAGCATGATGCAAGTCTCAGCGACTTTGCCGGTCCCGGTTGGATGTCGATTATCGATGCAGTACGGCAGTTACATGTCGGCCTGATCGGTCAACTATATCTGTTTGGTAGCCCTGCCACAGGTAAGTCTCATTTGCTGTCTGCTATTTGCGAGTCATTTATCGAAATGGACAAATCGGCTATCTGTTTGTCCCTTAATGAGCTGATTCATACAGATGTCCATGTACTATCATCTTTAGAAAATTTTGATCTGATTGCTATCGATGATTTGGAAGTGCTTGAGCAAAGCAGTCAGTGGCAAGAAGCTTTATTTCATTTGATTAATCGTAGCCGAGAAGGGCAACGCCAGTTATTGTTTGCCGCCAATAAACCCGCTGACGACTTACCATTCCAGCTAAGGGATTTAATGACGCGTTTGGCACAGGCACCTACTTTTAAAGTGCCTACTGGTCATGATTTGGCAGACAGACAAGCATTATTACAGTCTATTTTGCGTCGGCGTGGATGGCAGTTTGACGATCGAATTATTGATCACTTACTGACCGATGGACCGCATCGTATCGGTGCGATGATGGAAGTACTTAATTATATTCAACCAATGTTTTCTAACCTTGGTCGCAGTAATATCTCAAAAGCAGTCATAAGCGATGCTCTGCGTACCATCGATGAGCAAACGCTTGCCGCGGAGCTGGCGGATATCGCTCAAGAGACGCAAGTAGATAACGACACGCCTGATCAAGACCAACATACGATGCCACTTGATTTTTAACAGTGAAACTCTTAGCAGCAAAAAATGAATAACCGTTAGAATACAAATACTTTGTCCAACTCGCTTTTACTATTAATGGAATAACTTATGAAATCGAATGCTTCTTTGCTAAAAAAATTAACGATAGGTACGTTATTGGTAGGTGCTGCCTCGGTCTCTATGTTGTCACAGGCAGCAGTGACCCTACAGGTTGATGACCATATCAAAGTAACCGCTATTAATGGACAGGAAATTCAGCAGAGCGCTTTTCAGCCGCTGCAGAAAACATTTACGTTACAGCCTGGACAACATGCTATTACTGCTAAGTATGACCGTTTATATAACTTGCGTCGTGATGAGCATGATTATTTGCGTTCAGGTAATGTCAGTGTGACGGCACAATTGGCCGACAATCAAACATATCGTTTGACTATGCCTAATCAACCAGAAGATTATGAAGCTGCTAGAGAATATGCCAAGCAGCCTACGCTCGCTGTGCAACAAAACAATACTGTCATTGCTAGCCAGCAAAGTATGGCCGGTAACCAAGGTGGTCTATTTTCAGGCCTTGGTAAAGCGCTAGGCGGCGTGTTCGGCGGTGCAGGTGATGCAGAGTTACAGAACCAACGTGCTATCGCCTCTTTAGATCAACCAGTAGTAAATTCTACTAGCAACGTCAACACTGGCACGACCACTGTTAAGCAAACATCTAGCGTAAATACTTCTACTAGTACGTTAGATACGTTTATGCAAGTATGGCTACAAGCCACGCCTGCTGAACGTGAAAAAATGCGTCAATGGATCGAAAAATAAAACAGTCTTTTCTAAAAGATAGACAATAAAAAAGCACCTAATTAGGTGCTTTTTTATTATTTAGTATTTGATGATCATTAGGCTTATTAAAATTTAGCCTAGTAAAATCTAACGATTCTTAACCCAAAAACGCGTTATACATCCATACCAGTTTTTCTTGCTCTTGTACGTAAGCATCGATTAGGTCAGCTGAACCTTGGTCTTCGCTCTCTTCTGCTAACGCTGATACTTGGCGTTGCTCTGCAATTAACGCTTGTAAGCCAGTGACTACGCCTTTGACACAGCTTGTGCCATCTTTGACGTTTTTGTCTTCACTAATACTAGTATGCTGCGTAAAATCGCTATAAGCGTGAAGTGGTGTACCACCCAAAGTCAAGATACGCTCAGCGATTTCATCAATTTGTAATTGTAGTGACGTATATAGCTCTTCAAACTTTGGATGCAAAGTAAAGAAATGCTCACCTTTTACGTTCCAATGATAGCCACGTACATTTAAGTAAAATACATGATACGTTGATAGCAGATTGTTTAATTGAGCGATAATTTCGCTCATGTCAGATTTTTCTAGACCGATCTGGTTAGTAGCATTGTTAGAATTGCTCATAGTATTGTCCTTATAGTGTGAGTGTAGTTATATGATAATAAATAAAGAAGAATAAAGACTCTAATCAATTGAAATACAGCGAAAATACTTTATTTTTTATCTGTACCTATCAATATAAACTCTATCTCTTCCTTTGATGCTTATAATAATAGCAAACTATTATTAATAAGTTAAATTTAATAAATACAATTTTACGATTGGTTTTATAAAACTAAAACTAAGTCTCTTTACTGTTTTTCTAAACGATAGAGAGACCTCATTACATTTACGCTGGTGGCTGCAAGTTTTCAGGATTTAAGCCTTTAACGGGAACCACTTCTTGTAAATGTTGACGTATCGTATCGATAGGAAACTTCTGTGCTTGCAAGCGTTTCGGTACGATTTGGCTACCTTGCTGACCTTTTAGCTCAAACATCATAAAGATATAGTCGTCAGTCTCATCCCAGCTCTTGATAGAGGTCCAAGGAATAACCGCTTGCTGAGTTGCGCCTGCACGCATTTGCATACCGCGCATTTGCGAGTTTTTCATCATATCAGGCTGGTTGCTTGGCATCGCCATGACTAGACCATGCTTTTGTACACCTAACTTCATTTGGCGCATTTCATCTGGCATCTCTTGGTCGGCCACTTGTTTGTCAAACTCTCTTTTTACGTACCATTTAAAACCTAAAGTACGCGCCAATAGATATATCACCACACCAACCAGCATTAACCAAAAGATAATGGTTGAATAGCCTGTTACAAAGATAAGTCCTGCAATAGCAAGTACCACAACCACTGCCATGATGATCCACTCTTTGGTCTTAAAGCTTGATAAACCAAAAGACGGGCTGGCACTGGCAAACAGTTCATACTGTGCTTGGTGGAATTCAGCCTCAGTTAGGTTTAAGGCGACAGGTTGGAGCGTGTAGGGGTACAAGGCCATAAAGGTTTCTCAAATACTTATATTAAAAGCGTTGGATTAAAACTGCCAAAGCGAAGCAGCAATGCTGTACTTGGCTAGAAGTGAATAAAGGTATGCGCTTATCTTACCGAAAAGTACTCCTAAATGAAACATATAAGCAAGACTGTTCACTGATAGATGTTATATTAATGACGTAGTTCAAGCTCTATACTCAGTTTATTCAGACTAGACGAAAGCAAAAGTGAGCAATTAAAAACAGAATAGCTTGCTATAAGCGATTAGCATAATGAACAAAAGCTAGTGAGAGTCAGCCAAAAACAGGGAAAAGCAGTCAAAGATATCCAAAACATGGTCAAATCTGCCGTGTCTTGGTATTATAGCGTCTACAAGATATGTTGATATAAAACATAACGTCATAGCCAGTTATCACAAAGACCGTGATAGCGATGCGCTAGGCAATTACTCTATAAATAATACTTTTAAACCTTTTACTCACCTTTAGTGTTACAGGCAACTACTATGATTGATCCGAAACTCTTACGCGGCGATTTAAGCGACCTACAACAGCAGCTAGCCACCCGTGGTTATGAGCTTGATATGGAGTTCTGGCAAACGATTGAAAACGAGCGTAAGTCTCTACAAGTCAAAACCGAAGAGTTGCAATCGCGCCGTAATGCTGGTGCAAAGCAAGTAGGCGCGCTAAAAAAATCAGGTGAAGATGCCAGTGAGCTATTGGCTGAGATGCAAAGCGTTAGTGGTGAGATTAAAGCTGCGGAAGACGAGTTACGTACGCTACAAGAGCGCATCACTCAAGCGGCTTTGCAAATTCCGAATATTCCGGCGGCGGATGTACCAGTCGGTACGTCAGAAGACGATAACGTAGAAGTGCGTAAGTGGGGCACGCCGCGTACGTTTGATTTTGAAATTCAAGATCATACGCATATCGGTGAGACGCTTGGTATGCTGGACTTTGAGGCAGCGACTAAGTTAACTGGTAGCCGTTTTAACGTGCTTAAAGGGCAATTGGCGCAAATGCATCGCGCACTAATTCAATTCATGTTGAACACGCATACTATGAAGTATGGTTATCTTGAGACCTATGTGCCTTATATCGTCAATAGCGATAGTTTAAAAGGTACGGGTCAGTTGCCTAAGTTTGAAGATGATTTGTTTAAGCTAAGCAATCACACGAATAATGAAGAGATGGATTTTTATTTGATCCCAACGGCTGAAGTACCGATGACCAACTTGGTACGCGGCGAGCGTTTGGATATCAAAGAGCTACCGCTAAAATTCACCGCGCATACACCATGTTTCCGTAGTGAAGCTGGCTCACATGGTCGTGATACCCGTGGCTTGATTCGTCAGCATCAGTTTGAAAAAGTTGAAATGGTCAATGTCGGTACTAGCGATCAGTCTGATGACCTATTAGAAGCGATGACAGGACAGGCTGAATATATCTTGCAGCAGCTTGAGTTGCCATACCGTACTGTACAGCTATGTACGGGCGATATGGGTTTTGCCGCACAAAAGACTTATGACATCGAAGTATGGTTGCCAAGCCAAGACACCTATCGTGAAATCTCTAGCTGCTCTAACTGTGGTGATTTCCAAGCGCGCCGTATGGGTACGCGTGTTAAAGATGGCAAACAAACCAGCTTAGCTCATACTTTGAACGGTTCAGGTTTGGCGGTTGGTCGTACGCTACTAGCAGTGATGGAAAATCATCAAAACGCTGATGGTAGCATCACGATTCCAGAAGTATTGCGTCCGTTTATGGGCGGTGCTGAGACTATTTCAGTTTAATAGATTGACTATAAGTAATGAGCTGCAAATCACTTAGGTCACTCGCAGCTTGTTATTTATAACTTAAATTAAAGTCCGTCATTACTTATCGTTTAACAAAACTGATGTGAGTCATTGCTAAATATAAACGGTCTTGTCACCGCATTTTTGGCTAGGCTCATAGCAAATATGTTAATATTGCATTTTTATTTTATAGCCTATCCATTGAGGACGCCTGTCGCGTTTTTGGTGGATTATCCTCTGAGTAAACTCTCCTCTTATCTTTATACGACTCATTCGAATATTAGGACACTCTATGCCAGCTCCAATTAGCGAACGTAAACTAGCCAATGCCATCCGTGTACTGTCGTTTGACGCGGTTCAAAAAGCCAACTCTGGACATCCGGGTGCGCCAATGGGTATGGCTGATATTGCCGAAGTTTTGTGGCGCAAATTTTTGAAGCACAATCCAGCTGATCCTAATTGGCACAACCGTGATCGCTTTGTACTGTCAAACGGTCATGGCTCGATGCTTATTTATTCATTGCTACATTTATCAGGTTACGATGTGAGCGTTGATGACCTAAAAGGTTTCCGTCAGCTGCATTCAAAAACCCCAGGGCATCCTGAACTTGGTTATACGCCTGGTGTAGAAACGACGACTGGTCCACTAGGACAAGGTATTGCTAATGCGGTTGGTTTTGCGATCGCAGAGAAGACACTTGCCGCACAGTTCAACCGTGAAGGCCATAATATCGTTGATCACCATACCTATGCATTCTTAGGCGATGGTTGCTTAATGGAAGGTATCAGTCATGAAGTTTGCTCGCTCGCTGGCACGTTGGGTCTTGGCAAACTGGTATTCTTCTATGATGACAATGGTATCTCAATCGATGGTAACGTCGAAGGCTGGTTCACCGATGATACCGAAGCTCGCTTTGAGTCTTACGGCTGGCAAGTGATCAAAGTTGATGGTCATGATACTGATGCAATCACGCAAGCGACTGAGCAAGCCATTGCAGAGACTGCTAAGCCAAGTCTAATTATTTGCAAAACCACGATCGGTGCTGGTAGCCCTAACAAACAAGGTCTAGCGGCTAGTCATGGTGCTCCACTTGGTGATGACGAAATCGCCTTGACCCGTGATGCGCTATCTTGGAAACATGCTCCATTTGAATTAGATGACGAAATCTATGAAGCGTGGGATGCTAAAGCCAAAGGCGATGTCCAGCAAAAGAACTGGGACGCTGACTTTGAAGCATATAAAAAAGCCTATCCAGAGCTTGCAGCAGAATTATCACGCCGTCTAAATGGTGAGTTGCCTGCTGACTTTGACAGCCAAGCGCAAGCTTATATTCAGCAAACGCAAGAAGCGGGCGGCGATGTTGCTAGCCGTAAAGCCAGTCAAAATGCTATCAACAGCTTGCAGCCATTATTGCCAGAACTATTGGGTGGCTCAGCAGATTTAGCGGGCTCAAACCTTACGTTATTCAAAGGCGCTAAAGGCATCGAAAAAGATGCTGACGGTAACTATATCTATTACGGCGTACGCGAGTTCGGTATGACTGCGATTGCCAATGGTATCGCATTGCATGGCGGCTTTATCCCTTACGTAGCGACGTTCCTGATGTTTATGGAATACGCACGTAACGCAGTACGTATGGGCGCACTAATGAAGCAGCGCGTTATCCATGTCTATACGCACGACTCTATCGGTCTGGGTGAAGACGGCCCAACGCATCAGCCAGTTGAGCAATTGACTAGCCTACGTACCACGCCAAACCTACGTACATGGCGCCCATGTGATGCTACCGAATCTGCAAGCGCTTGGGTAGAAGCAACCAAGTCTGAAAACAACCCATCAGCATTGATCTTTAGCCGTCAGAGCTTGCCACATCAAGCACGTGATAGCGAGCAAGTAGTGAACATCACCAAAGGTGGTTATGTACTGGCAAAAGAACAAGGTGAGCTACAAGCTATCATCATCGCCACTGGTTCAGAAGTTGGCCTAGCGATGGAAGCGTATGAGGCGTTGAGCGCAAATGGTGTTGGCGTCCGTGTGGTGTCTATGCCATGTGCTGAGATTTTCGTGGAGCAAGATGCTAGCTATCGTGAAGCCGTATTGCCTGCCAATATCCGTGCACGCGTAGCAGTAGAAGCCGCGCATGTAGATTACTGGTATAAGTTCGTTGGTCTAGATGGCAAAGTCATCGGTATGACGACTTATGGCGAATCTGCTCCTGCTAGCGACTTGTATAAAGAGTTTGGTATCACGACTGACGCTGTGGTCGAAGCAGTAAATAGTTTGGTGTAATTAACCTAACTTAGTTGGCGTTTAAGAAAGAGTCACTAGAGAAATCTAGTGGCTTTTTTTATGGCTTAATCTTTGGCTTTTCTTTTGGTCTGCTTTCATTAATATGGCTATCGGTAAAATAACTGCTGCAATCAGTACTAAATTCTGTGCCTCAATATAATGATTTAGTGGTAAATTAGAATGGACTGATTGCTCACGAAGCTAAGTTTTACTTCTTGTGCAGCTCTCATATAAAAATAAATTATATGACTATAGAACTGGAAAAATTAGATGGATAGTATCGAACTGGCAAATGCTATTACATGGCTAAAACAGATTGAACTAAGTGAAGGCTTGATAGCAGCCTGCATAATCGGAATGTTTGGACTGTGCGGTATTCTCATTGCTCAGAGAGCTGAACGCAAAAAAGAGTATGAAGCCTTTTTGAGAATAAAGTTTGAGGAAGTGGTTTTTAGACTGGTTGATTTTGCAGCCATTATTCAGGAAGTTCAATCCAAAAGTTTTTCAAGCAATTGCGATGAAACTTTGGACGTTGATGAATTTTATAGAGAAGGTGGCAAGATAGAAATATTAATAGCTTTATATTTTCCAGAGCTTGAGAAAAAATATGAGTTGTTTTTAAATGCAGGGGGAAACCTGATAAATGCACAGCATGAACATGAAGTTAATCCTAGCGATAGTACTTTAGATGTACTTAAACAGCTTGATGAAGAATATGATCGGGTTTATAAGAGTTTTTATAAACATATCAAATCATGTTCTTCTACTTATGCCAAGCCTTTAAAGCATCGTAAGAGAGTGCTGATTAATTAAATTTAAAGAGTTTTGGTATTACGCTTAGCACATTCTATAACCATTCTAAAGATTGCTATTATGTGCCTAAAATCCAGCTTTAAAGGTTTCCTAGGTGAAACCGTCATCAACGTCGCCATGTGGTTAAAGCTTGAAAAAGACGTCTACCACCGATTAAACGGTATTACCTTGCCACGAGCCAATGGTGGCAGTACCCAAATCGATCATATCATCGTCTCTGTGTACGGCATTTTTGTGATTGAGACCAAAAATTATAAAGGCTGGATATATGGTAGCGAGAACCAAAGACAGTGGACACAAGTTTTCCAAAATGGAAGTAAATTCAAATTCCAAAATCCATTGCGTCAAAACTACTTGCACCTCAAGACGCTGGCAGATTTATTAGGCTTGGAGCTGAGCTACTTCCATTCGATGATTGCTTTCATCGGTGAGTGTGAGCTGAAAACTCGTGATGAGTTGCCTGAACATGTATTGACGAGTGGGATAGTGTCTTATGTAAAGAAGAAACAAGATAAGCTACTGACTGAAGACGAGGTCATATCCATCGTTGAGCAGATTAACAGTAATAGATTTAGTAAATCTTGGCGCACTAATAGAGAGCATAAAGCCTATCTAAAAGACAAGCATAGCAATCCAAGCCAGAATACGAATAAGCAGCCTAGCGGTAACGCTAATGATAAACCAACTGCTAAAGTGGCTAATAAGCCTACACCAGAGCCGACAGTAAAAGAGACCGCTAAACGGGCTATTCTAAAAAGTAGGGAAGTGCATCGATGGTCTGGTCAGACTGAAATTGAATCTAGCGATTTACCAATTGATAGTATGGACACTCAGCAGGCAGTCACTCAGCATACAATTACATCGCACGATATTGCTGATAAGGTTTTTCTTACGCCGTTTGAAGTTATGGAGCCTGAACTAGCAGCGAGTTCCTCTGCGACAGTTGAGGTGATAGACCATACAGCTGATTTAATTCAAACACCAACCTGCCCAAGGTGTAACGGTGAGATGATCAAGCGTGTGGCAAAAAAAGGCCTGAATCAAGGTCAGACCTTTTTTGGTTGTAGCCAGTTTCCTAAATGTTGGGGTGTGGTGAATATTGATTAATCGTTAGTTACCTTAATCTTATTCACCTTAACCATATATCTCTTCTAAACGTAAACAAGCAACCAATCGACCGTCCCATTCGCGCAGTTGTGGCTCTACCTCGCTGCATTGCTGCTTGGCATAGGGGCAGCGTTTATGTAGCGCACAGCCACTTGGTGGATTAAGCGGACTTGGTAGCTCACCTTGTAGGGTCAAATCATTTTTATGGCCGTTTACCGTTGGTGCCGCAGCCAATAGTGCGATGGTGTAAGGGTGTTTTGGCGCATTATAAATCGCTTCTTTGGGGCCGTGCTCAACAGCTTGACCCAAATACATCACCATTACATCATCAGCCACATGGCGTACGACCGACAAGTTATGCGAGATAAAGACGTAAGCGGTGCGATACTCATCCTGCAAATCCATAAATAGATTTAGGACTTGGGCTTGGATTGATACATCGAGCGCGGAAGTCGGTTCATCAGCGACGACGATTTTAGGGTTGAGCATCATCGCGCGGGCGAGGGCAATACGTTGGCGCTGACCACCCGAAAACATATGTGGATAGCGGCCTGCATGTTCGGGACGTAGACCGACATGTCTCATCATCTCGTTGATTTTGTCACGCTTTTCTTCTTTAGACAGTTTGGTATGGATATCTAATGGTTCTGTCAATTGATAGCCAATGGTATGACGCGGATTTAAGCTACCATAAGGATTTTGAAAGACCATTTGAATTTCAGTACGCAGCTCTTTTAGTGCCTTTCTGCTATAGCCAGTGGTGCCTTCATCGTTGATAAATAGCTCACCATGTGTAGGTGCTTCGATCAGTGTCAACTGGCGGGCAAGGGTGGATTTGCCGCAGCCTGACTCACCAACGACGGCCAATGTCTTGCCAGCTTCAAGCTCGAAAGAGACACCATTGAGCGCTTTTACGTAGGCCTTTGCTTTGCCCAGACCTTGTGATACTGGGTAGTGCTTGTGTAGATTGTCTGCTTTTAGGACCACTTTATTACTCATACTTATGACTCCAAAGTAGCAGCGTGAGAGGGGCGAGAGGTAATATTAGAATCAATACAACGCACCTTGCCATTGGGCGTATCTAAAATAGGTGGCGGTACTTCGCAAGCAGGCTCTTTATAAGGGCAACGGGGAGACAGCAAGCAACCAGCCGGCCTATCATATTGACTGGGTACAACTCCTGGTAAACTGTTTAGCCTATCTTGACCAATAGCCAACTCAGGGATGGCTTGTAGCAATGCTTCAGTATAAGGATGTGCAGGATTTTGGAAAATTTCTGGCACGGTACTGGTTTCAACCACTTGTCCAGCATACATGACCGCGACATCACGCGAGTTTTGTGCAACCAGACCCAAATCGTGGGTAATTAATACCATGGCCATTTGTTTTTCGCGTTGCAAACGGCTCAGTAAGTCCATAATTTGCGCCTGTACTGTGACATCTAGAGCCGTGGTCGGTTCATCTGCGATCAGTAGTTTTGGCTCACAAGCAATCGCCATCGCAATCATAACCCGTTGACTCATACCGCCTGATAGTTGATGCGGATATACCTTAAGTCTGTTTTTGGCATCGGGCATTTCGACCAACTCTAGCAGCTCTAAGATGCGTGTTTGTACGGCTGCGCCTCGTAAACCAAGGTGTTTGCGTAGTACTTCACCTAGCTGCATTTCAACGGTAAAGCTTGGATTTAGGCAAGACATCGCATTCTGAAAAATCATAGAGATGTCTTTGCCAATGATGCCGCGTCTCTCTTTGGCTGACATACTGAGCATATCTTTATTATCAAACACCACTCGTTGTGCGCGAACGGTCGCAGAAGGTGGCAATAGACCCATCAGCGCCATCATGGTGACTGATTTACCTGAGCCAGATTCACCCACGACAGCGATGACCTCCCCTTGGGTAATCTTTAATGACACATCATCCACTGCGCGAAAGGCACGCACCCCTTGTCCGAAAGTGACAGACAGGTTTTCAATATCTAACAGCAATGGTGAGTCTTTTGTTGATGCACCATTCATAGACGTATGAGTGATAGGCGTATTAATTAATGGTTCAGTCATCTTAGGTCACCTGCTTTAATTTAGGATCTAGCGCATCGCGTAAGCCGTCACCAGTCAGGTTAATCGATAGTGCAGCCAAGAAAATAGCGACACCCGGCCAGATTGCTAGCCAAACATTACTTTGAATATATTGACGCGCCGTACCTAGCATCGCGCCCCATTCGGCATCAGGTGGCTGTACGCCAAAGCCTAGGAAACCAATCGCACCTGCTTCTAAAATAGCAGACGAGAAAATCATCGTCGCCTGTACGATAAGCGGTGCCATACAGTTGGGTAAAATGGTGATAAACAATAAACGCAGTACGCCAGCACCCATCACTTGTGAAGCAATAAAGTACTCACGTTGTAGCTCCACCATCGCAGTCGCACGAGTTAACCGAATAAAAGGCGGCGTACAGACCAGTGCGATTGTAATAATCGTATTGGTCATAGATGGCCCTAAGATAGCAGCAATGATAATGGCCAATAGCAAGCTCGGATATGACATCAGGATATCATTGACCAACATGACCGCTTTGCCCCAGACCTTTGGCCAAAATGCGGCACTCAATCCTAAGGAGATACCAACCAACATCGCCAGAGTTGTCGCGCTTAGACCGATAAACAATGAATAACGCGCGCCATACATCACTCGAGACAATGTATCTCGGCCCGCATCATCAGTACCTAGCCAAAACATCGCATTGCCACCATCTAAAAAGGCAGGCGGCAATTGCTCTTGACCGGTGAACAGTTCATAAGGATCGTGAGGCGCAATAGCAGGCGCAAGTATGGCAACTAGGACCATCAATGCCAGTACGATAAAACCAATCACGGCGCCTTTGTTTCGGCAGAACGTCGATAAAAATAGCTGCCAAGATGACGGCGGTGTGGCTGCCATCAGATTGACATCAGAGGGGAGAACAGAAGGCTTCATGAGCATTTCCTATAGTGGCTAGCGCAGTGACATTTTTTAGAATCTTATTCATAAAAAAGTACTAAGCATTGCTAAAACTGCACTTGAGCGCTAATCATCACTATTTATAATGTGAGTATTTATCAATGTTAGATTAAGAAGTATGGCGAATACGTGGATTGATCAGACCATACAAAATATCAATAAATAAACTAACCAAAATCAGAGCGGTGGCGACCAATAAAATACCGTTTTGTACAATAGGGTAGTCACGAGTGAAAAACCCATCGAGTAGCCAATTACCAACGCCTGGCCAACTAAAGATAGTCTCGGTAATAATGGCGCCTGCGAGCAATGTCGCCATCTGCAAGCCAACGACTGTAACCACAGTAATCAAGGCATTACGCATTACGTGGACCAGTATTACTCGGCGTGGAGATAAGCCTTTGGCTCGCGCTGTACGCACATAATCTTCATCTAAAACCTCTAGCATCGCAGAGCGTGTCATCCGCGCAATCATCGCTAACGGAATGGTCGATAAGGCGATAGAGGGCAATATAAAGTGTTTGACCACGTTCCAAAACGCGCCAGGTTCTCCTGAGCTTAGTGAGCCGAGTAACCATGACCCATACAGTGGCTGCACATCTAAAAACTGTGCGACAGATATCACCCCAGCGACAGGTAGAAGACCTAAATAATGAGCGAAGATACCAGTCAGGATAGGGCCCAATAAATAGATGGGCATAGAGTATCCTGCCAACGCGCCTGACATTAGGGTGTAATCAATCCATGTACCACGGCGCAGGGCAGCAAAGATGCCTAAGCTAACACCAATAACACTAGCGATGACAATAGCGCATAACGCCAACTCTAAAGTAGGAACAAAGTGAGCAAAGAAGTCTTGTAGTACGGGCGTACGAGTACGAAAGGACTGACCGAAATCACCCGTTAAGATGCCAGTCAAATAATCCCAATACTGGGCAACGAGTGGTTTGTCTAATCCTAGCCTTTCTAGGGCACGAGCATGTAGCTCGGGATCGACCATACGCTCGCCCATCATAATCTCTACCGCATCTCCAGGTACGAGACGAATCAGAGTAAAAGTCGATAGCGTTAGGCCAAGATAGACGGGTATTAAAATGGCAATACGACGCAGAATATAAAGTAGCATGGGCTGCTCAATAGTTGTGGTTCAATGATTAGAGTATTAGCGATGATGAAGAGATCCGTGACAAAGCGCTTAATTCATATTGTTCATATCATTTATATAAACTCGGCTGGAGCAGAGTATCTGACCCAGCCGCACTTATATGAATGAATAAAATGAATAAGTTGCTTATGTCGTAACGGAATTAATCAGTCAAGGTTATTCAACTTTTACACCATCAAAGCGTATTGAGCCAAGTGGGCTGATTTTATAATCGACAACGTTTGGTGCGGTGAATACGGTCACTACCGAGTGTGCCATTGTTGTCCAAGGAAGCTGCTCTTTGAATATTTGCTGAGCTTGTTCATATTCACTGACACGCTCATCTTGATTGTTAATCTGACGGGCATTGGTCACCAAATTATCGAAGTCTTTGTTACACCAGCGCGAGTAGTTATTGCCACCGACTGCGTCACAAGACAGTAATGAGCCAAGCCAGTTGTCTGGATCACCATTGTCGCCAGTCCAGCCGGCTAGAATGACATCAGGCTCGCCTTTAGCAGCGCGTTTTAGGTACTCGCCCCACTCATAAGTCACAAGCTTGGTATCGACGCCAATCTTCGCCCAATCTGCTTGTAGCATTTCAGCCATTAGCTTGGCATTTGGGTTGTACGGACGCTGAACTGGCATATACCATAGATTGATAGAAAGGTTATCTGCGCCAGCTTCTTTGATTAGTGATTTTGCCTTTTCGACGTCGTAAGGCGCGTCTTTAAGTGACTCGTCATAGCCCCACTGCGTTGGCGGCATTGGGTTGGTTGCCTTGAGGCCTTCGCTCTGATAAACCGCGTTAATAATAGCGTCTTTGTTGATCGCCATATCTAATGCTTGACGCACTTTAAGCTCGCTCAGTTGAGGTTTTTCTACGTTATAACCGACATAGCCGACGTTGAAGCCAGGCTGATCGAGAACAGTGGCCTTACCTGATTTTTTGACAGATTCGATTTCGGCAGGTTTTGGATAAGCGGACACATGACATTCGCCAGCTTGCACTTTTTGGGCACGGACTGCTGAGTCTTTAGTGATGACAAACACTAGGTTGTCGATATAGATGTCGTCTTTGTTCCAATAATCTGGGTTTTTGGTATAACGAATTTGCGCGTCTTTTTGATATGAGGTAAAGACGAAAGGTCCAGTACCGACTGGCTTAGTATTGATATCAGCAGCATTGCCAGAGGCTAGCAATTGATCTGCGTACTCAGCAGAACCAATATAAGCAAAAGGCATCGCTAGGTTCTGTAGAAACGGCGCATTGGTTTCGCCAAGAGTGATTTTTACCGTATAGTCGTCAACTTTTTCGATATTAGAGATAATATCAGGTAGTCCCATGCCGACTGAATATGGGAATTCAGCAGGATAAGCTTTGTTAAATTCAAAGTCTGGGTCAGTGATACGTTCTAGCGTGAAGACAATGTCATCCGCGTTGAAATCGCGAGTTGGAGTAAAGTAGTCAGTTGTACCGAATTTAACCCCTTTGCGTAGATTAAAGGTATAAGTCTTGCCGTCTTCGCTAATATCCCAACTTTCAGCAAGTCCTGGCTGAATCTCAGTCTCTGCTCTTTTAAATTCTACCAAGCCATTATAGATAGGGAAGGCACTCGCATCAAAATCCGTACCTGAAGTATATTGCGCTGGATCGAATCCAGCAGGGCTACCTTCTGAGCAATAGAGCAATGTTTTGGCGGCTTTGGCATCTGAGCTAGCAGCAGAATCATCGGTAGTTTTGTTGTCTCCACTACAGGCGCTGATACCTAAGACAAACGTCGCCAACATCGTAAGTTTGAAGAGTGATTTTTGCATTATTACATCCTATGTAATGGTAGGTAGGTACTCATGTATCCATATGTTCGTGCTCGAGCATAAATACGATAAAAGAGCGTTTAGTGACCTCTAAAGCATCTATCTATATAATGTTTCTTATATACAAAATAAAACATATTAAAGCTTGTCATAACTTTAAATTATATAGATGGAAACTAAAAATATAAACAAGTCGTTCGAATATACTCTCTTAATCTGTGGTAATGCAAGCGATAAATAGACTAGTTTTGATAAAAAATGCACGGTTTTACCGTGTTTAGCATCAATAAGACATTAAATACTAGATTATATTGTTTTTTGTTTATTCATTCTAAATAGCAAAGAGGCATATTTTTAGATTACTAATTAGTTACAATTTTACTAGATGTAAACAATTAGAAATAATAAAGCCATGTCTCTTTGAGGTACTCAGCTATAATCCGTTTGTCCAACGCAGCACTAAACAGGGCTATGAATTGCCTTAATGAGATCGGCTATTTTTTCGGCAATCATGATAGTTGGCGCATTGGTATTGGCGCTAATAAGCGTTGGCATCACTGAAGCGTCGATAACTCGCAATCCACTCACACCTCGTACCTTTAATTCCAAATCAACCACAGAGCTGTCATCTGAGCCCATGCGGCAAGTGCCTACTGGGTGATAGATGGTATCTGACTTATTTCTGATATAGCCGAGCATGCCGTCTTTTTCGAGGTAAGGGGCAGGGTAGTCTTCAGTAATGTACTTAGCGAGTGCAGACTCTTGCATGATGGCGCGAGTACGCTCGGCACCGGCAACCATATACTCTACATCTTTTGGATGCGACAGATAGTTTGGATCGATCAAGACGGCAGCAGAGGGATCAGCTGATTCCAGTCTCACCGTACCGCGACTCTCAGGTCGTAAGTAGCAACTTTGACAAGAAACAGCAAATCCACGTCTTAGATCGCGGCCATGCTCGATCACGCGTGAGATGACGAAATGCAACTGGGTATTCGGCCACTCTTTTGGTGCATCACTCACACTAAAGAAGGCACCCATTTCTACTAATATGTCAAATTCCATTTTATATTCCTTATAGCATCCATGCTAATTAAAATAGGGTACGCTTTACAGTAACTATTATTCTGCTGAAATAATAAAATAAAAATGACTCTGCGGTATCTGTTTGCGTCAATATCGTAGGACAAGCGAAGACTGTTATATTCGGTACATTAGGTAAGATTAATGCTACCTAGCTTTGCGTCAAACGTGCTTATATCGCACAGATTTCTGAGCGTACGATAAAGCGTTTGCCTTCAGGGATTTCTAACGAAAAACTCGCACCGCGACCATTGACGACATCAATAGTGAGATCGGTATGCTGCCATAAATTGTACTGTGCCTTGCCCATATAAAATGGACAGCCAGCAAGCTCGCCAACCAACACATCCTGACCGCCTACCTTAAACTCTCCTAATGGATAGCACATGGGCGAGCTACCGTCACAGCAGCCACCTGATTGATGAAACATCAGCTCACCGTGCTTGGACTTTAGTAGCTCAATTAACGCTTCACAAGATTCTGTTGCTGCCAGTTTCATATCGTACTCCTTCTTATGGCCCATCCATGGTTTATATAATTGCTCTCTAGTATCAGTATGCCACAGTCAAATCAAAAAGGTCGCATCATCTTCAGACACATCACAACTGGCATATGACTAAAAAGATACGACCTTCGGCTGATAATTGACAGTTGGAATAACTACGTAATAAGCTTATAACACTGTCATTTTACTATCCGTTATTGATTATAGTCGATGACGATACGACCTTCGATTTTGCCATTACGCATCCGCTCAAAAATATCATTGATGTTCTCTAACGGCTCAGCTTTGACGGTCGCTTTGACTTTGCCAGCCGCTGCCATATCTAGCGACTCTTGTAAGTCAAGACGTGTGCCAACGATAGAGCCGCGTATGGTGATACCATTGAGTACAGTATCAAAGATTGACACCGGGAAGTCGCCAGTGGGGAGTCCGTTACATACTAAAGTACCACCGCGACGTAACATGCTTAAGGCTTGATCAAAAGCTTTTGATGATACTGCAGTGACTAACACGCCATGAGCGCCACCGATCTCTTCTTGTAGCAACTCGCCTGGGTCTGTATTTTTGGCATTTACCGTCACTGTTGCCCCCAGCTTTTTGGCGAATTCAAGTTTTTCGTCATCAATATCAACAGCAGCAACATTGAGCCCCATGGCAATGGCATATTGTACAGCCATGTGACCAAGGCCGCCGATACCTGAAATAACAACCCAGTCGCCTGGCTTGGTGTCGGTCATTTTAAGACCTTTATATACCGTGACGCCCGCACATAAAACAGGGGCAATCTCAATGGAGTCGACACTCTCAGGAATAATGCCAACATAGTTGGCATCTGCAAGGACGTATTCTGCAAAGCTACCGTTCACTGAGTAACCAGAGTTTTCTTGCTTTTTACATAAGGTTTCCCAGCCACCCAAGCAATGCGTACAGTGACCACAAGCAGAGTATAGCCATGGCACACCAACGCGATCACCTGCTTTGACATGAGTTACGCCGTCACCGACCGCCGTGATCACGCCAACACCTTCATGACCTGGGATAAATGGCGGGCTTGGCTTAACAGGCCAGTCCCCCTCAACTGCATGTAAATCAGTATGACAGACGCCTGAGGCGTGCATTTTGACAACTATTTGCCCAGCACCTGCGGTTGGAATGTCGACTTCTTCGATTTTTAAGTCTTGACCGAACTCATGTAATACAGCGGCTTTCATTTTGTTAGTCATAATAAGCTCTCTTTTATGGGTGATTGATAAATGTTGATATAAAAAGTTGTTGCGATATTGCATTCAAAATATGCAAACACCTTATTTTGAACGCAAGACTGCTACAAATTTTTCCTGCTGTGCGCCTAAGCGCATTAGAGGATATAAAAATTCGTCTCAGTTTTTTATTTAGATCGTTGTAGCGAGCGGGCTATGTAACACTTGTGATAACCCGCTCCATGATTAGAAATGATGGTTTAGAAGAAGCCCATTTTTTTCTGACTGTACGACACCAGCATGTTTTTGGTTTGCTGATAGTGGTCGAGCATCATTAAATGGTTTTCACGTCCGATACCAGATTGTTTGTAACCACCGAACGCCGAATGTGATGGATAAATATGATAGCAGTTGGTCCATACGCGGCCTGCTTGGATACCACGTCCGAAGCGATATGCCTTGTGTACACTACGGGTCCATACACCAGCGCCTAAACCATACAAGGTGTCATTGGCAATCTGCATGGCTTCGTCATCGTCTTTAAAAGTAGTCACGGCAAGGACAGGTCCAAAGATCTCTTCTTGGAACACGCGCATATCGTTGGTGCCTTCAAAGATCGTTGGTTTGACGTAGTAACCGTCTGTCAAGTCGCCATCGTGCTTAGCTTGCTCTCCGCCGACGAGCACTTTTGCGCCTTCTTTTTTACCGATGTCGAGATAAGATAAAATTTTCTCTAGTTGGTCTGAGCTGGCTTGCGCGCCAATCATGGTGTCGGTATCGAGTGGGTTGCCCATTTTGATGGCCTCGACACGGGCGATACAGCGTTTGATAAACTCATCATAGATGCTCTCATGAACGAGTGCCCGCGATGGACAGGTGCAGATTTCACCTTGGTTCAGTGCAAACATCACTAGACCTTCGACCGCTTTGTCCAAGAAGTCATCGTCCTCATCCATAACATCGGCAAAGAAGATGTTAGGGCTTTTGCCACCAAGCTCTAACGTCACTGGAATGATGTTTTCGCTCGCGTACTGCATAATGAGGCGGCCAGTGGTAGTCTCACCTGTAAAGGCAACTTTATTGATGCGCGGATTTGACGCAAGTGGCTTACCCGCTTCGACCCCAAAGCCATTGACGACGTTCAGTACACCCTTTGGTAAAATATCAGCGATGCCGATGGTCTCTAACATGAACAGAATAGAAACTGGCGTTTGTTCGGCTGGCTTTAGAACGACACAGTTACCAGCAGCAAGGGCAGGTGCTAGCTTCCAAACGGCCATTAGGATAGGAAAGTTCCAAGGAATGATTTGACCGACGACACCAAGTGGCTCATGAAAATGATAAGCCACAGTGTCTTCGTCAATCTGACTGATACCGCCTTCTTGTGCGCGAATGGCGCTGGCAAAATAACGGAAGTGATCAATGGCTAGAGGGATGTCGGCTGCGAGTGTCTCACGAACAGGTTTGCCGTTTTCGTAACATTCGGCAATCGCAATCGCTTCTAGGTTGGCTTCCATGCTGTCAGCAATTTTGAGTAACAAGTTGGCACGTTCAGTAACACTGGTCTTGCCCCATGCGTCTTTGGCAGCATGCGCCGCGTCTAGGGCTTTTTCGATATCGGCTTCTTTTGAGCGGGCTACTTGGCAAATAGTTTTACCATCGATGGGGCTTGTGTTATCAAAATACTCTCCATCGATAGGAGCGGTCCACTCACCATTAATAAAGTTATCGTATTTTTCGCGGAACTGAACAGGACTACCTTCCGTATTGGGATTTGCATACAGCATGAAACACTCCTTGTTGTGTTGTTTGTTTTATCGGATAATACAAGCGCAATTTTATCTATCCTAATATCTGTTATCGCAAAACAATATCAGTTGATGTTGTGATTGATTAACATCAATTGCTCTCTGTACACGTTCCATACTACTCGGCTTCTGCTGATAATCATACTAAAATTTTATAATGACTGATGAGTTAACACATAACAGGAAGTTTGCTTTAATGGCCATGATTTTATTGCTGTAAAGCCTAGAATGCATAGGCTTGGTATTTATGATCAAAGCAGATACTTTACGGACAAAATTAAAAGATAAGCTATTGATTTTTTGCATTTATAAAAAATAAAGCATTTTTTATAAATATTCTATTGACAATTGTTTATTTTATTGTCGATACCTCAAGGTTGCACAGCCCGCAAATTTTAGGTGATTTTAGGCAAATGTTGCGTTTTTTTCCATTATGATGATGGTTTTATTATTCTCTTTTTTCACATTACTGGCTGGTTTGAATCTATGCGTCAATCTTCTGCTCTTGATATCCTAAAAACAGGTCAAAACGTCTTTTTGACCGGCTCAGCAGGTTCAGGTAAGACTTATACTCTCAATCAATACATCGATTATTTACGCGCCCGCCGCGTCCCTGTTGCGGTGACAGCCAGTACGGGTATTGCTGCCACGCACATGAACGGTACGACGATTCATAGTTGGTCAGGCATCGGTATCAAAGATGAGCTCACTGATCGAGATTTGTCTACCTTGTCACGCAAGCAGTTCTTAGCAGACAGATTGAAAGATACTGCGGTATTGGTTATCGATGAGATATCAATGTTACATGCCAAACAGCTTAACTTGGTCAGCCAAGTGCTCAAGCACATTCGCAAAAATGACAAAGCGTTTGGCGGTATTCAGGTTGTCGTCGCAGGAGACTTTTTTCAGTTACCACCGATTGGCAGTAAAGGTGAGACGAATCGTGAAAAGTTCGCCTTTATGTCTGAGGCGTGGCTCGATGCCAAGTTCCATATTTGCTACTTGTCTGAGCAGCATCGTCAAGTGAGCGATGCTGCCAATGGTGGACTCGATTTAGACGATATTCTTAACCAGATTCGCCGTCAGGAAGTAACCTTTGAGGCGATTGCCGCTTTAGAAGCAACGTATGATCAAAGTGTCGATATCAAACGTACGCGTCTCTATACCCACAATCTCAATGTCAATAAAATTAATGACAAAGAACTGGCATCTCTGGATGGCGAGATGATGCGTTTTGAGGCGACAGCGACAGGCGATAGTAAGCTGGTTGAAACGCTAAAAAAGACCGTGCGAACCCAGGACGAGCTGATTCTCAAAGTCGGCGCAAAGGTAATGTTTATCAAGAATAATGCTGAGCTCGGTGTCTCTAACGGGACGATGGGCGAGTTGATTGGGTTTGCTGCTGTCAAGATAGAGGATAAAGACAGTAGTGAGGCATTGATCGAAAATGACACTGATGCGGACAGTGAAGACATTGACGAAACCACTGATAAAAAGACGACCAAGGGTAAAAAAAGCGCTGCAAAAAAAGAAGCCGATAAGCCAAAAGCAAAGAAAGCGGCGACGCAAAAAATGCCTGTGGTTAGACTAAACTCCGGACGTGAAGTCATCGCTGAACCTGAAGAGTGGATTATCGAAGATGAAACGGGCGATGTGCTGGCAAGTTATTTACAAGTACCGCTCTGTCTAGCATGGGCAATCACCATTCATAAATCGCAGGGCATGACCCTCGATGCGGCTGAAATCGATTTGTCGCGTACTTTTGAGCTGGGACAAGGCTATGTGGCATTATCACGCCTCAAATCGCTATCAGGTCTACAGCTGCTGGGTATGAACGACATGAGCTTGCAACTCGATCCATTGGCTCGCGGCGCAGACAAGCGGTTTCTAGTACTGTCTGAAGAAGCGGATGCCAACTATGCGATGCTAGATGAAGAAAGCATGCAGCAGGCACATGAAAAATTCGTCTTAAAGTCAGGTGGGACATTGAGCAAGTCGGTAATCGATGCTTACGCCACCCTACAAAAGAAGCGACGCGAACAACAGCAAGCGAAAATCGATAAAAAACAGAAATTAGGCAATCAGGTCACTGATAAGTCAGAAAGCACCTTGCGTGCAACCCGAGTGTTATTGGAGGAGAGTTTGACCATTGCGGAGATTTCAGAAGCACGTCAATTGTCACAATCGACCATCATGCGCCATATCGGTGAGCTAAAATCACAAGATCCGAGTCTTGCCTGCGATCATCTGCGTCCAGATGATGAGGTGATGACAGCCGTAGGTAATGCCTATGTCGCCATTAAAGTCGCCAATAATCCAAATGACTTCAATGATGACGGTAGCATCAAGCTGCGTCCGATATATGATCATCTCAAGCAAAGCATTGACTACAATACCATTCGCCTCGCATTGATTTTTATCACCCCATAGTTTTGCTGCCTATAATTTTATTGCCTATAACTTTGTTACCTTTATTTTTATAGGCTTTAATTTTACTATTTTTTAGTATTCAGCAATCATTAGCGCACTCAACGTGATAACGCTCAGTTTTTACCCCCATTTATAGCGATACCCTTTATGTCCGATGTTATGCCTGATTTTTCGAGCGCTACTTATCAATTGACCTCTGACCCGATAGCGGCGACGTATCGTACCACTGGTGAGCACTCACAGCCACTTAGAGTGGCTATCAATGGTTTTGGTCGTATAGGGCGCAATGTACTTCGTGCTTTGTTAGAGCGCTTTGAAGTGTTGGGCCGTGCGATTCATGTAGTGGCAATTAATGATTTAGCGCCAGCGGATATCTTATTGCATTTATTGAAGTTTGACAGCACACATGGCCGCCTCAGTCGATTAGGGGTCAATGCTGAGATTGTAGAGAGTGAGTCAGGTGATATGAGCAAGACTGAGCTCTGTCTCACCAAAAACAATCTGACCTACTGCATCAATATGCTATCAGAGCCTGATCCCAAAAATTTACCTTGGCAGGCGCTGGGTGTCGATGTGGTTTTAGAATGTACTGGGCATTTTCGCTCGTATGAGCAGGCGACGCTACATATTGCCGCTGGCGCGCAGCAAGTAATTATCGGTGCCGCGCCATTTGACGATGTGGATGCCTGTATCGTGATGGGCGTGAATACCGATGCGCTCACGCTTGAGCTACCGATTATCTCTAGTGTTTCTTGTACCACGCAGGCATTAGTGCCGTTGATTGATACGCTAGATAAGGCGTTCGGTGTGCAGTCCGCCATGATGACAGAGATTCATGCAGTTACCGCTGATCAGACAGTGCTAGATCAAGCACATCGAGATCCCAGACGGGCGCGCGCTTCTGGCTACAATATTATCCCAACGACGTCCAGTAGTATCGCTGCGACAGAGCGGGTGCTACCTGCTATGGTCGGCAAAATAAACGGTCATTCGATACGGGTGCCCACTATCGATGTGGCTGCGATTGATGTCACCTTTGTATTTGATACGCCAGATGTTGATGTTGAGACAGTGCGAGAGATACTTAAATCTGCCAGTCAGGCGCATTTGCATGACATCATGGCTTATACCGATGAGCCACTGGTATCTAGTGATTTTATTCACCAGACTGAGTCGCTTATCATTGATGGTCAGCAGCTTATGCAAGTAGGCGGTCAATATAAGGTTTTTGCATGGTATGACAACGAATGGGGCTATGCCAATAGGTTGCTCGATATGTGCTTACATCTGGCCTCAAGCAAGCGATAATGCATCAATTTATAAGTATTCTAAAATTAATTGAATTTTTTTAGTTTAGGGGCTTGCATTATAAAATGATATCTATATAATGATGCACCAATGGAGACGTGGCAGAGCGGTTGAATGCACCGGTCTTGAAAACCGACAAGGGTTAATAGCCCTTCGAGAGTTCGAATCTCTCCGTCTCCGCCAAATTCGAAAAAGCCCCAATCAGCAATGATTGGGGCTTTTTTTATGGTATTAATAAAGTATTAATTAGTACCTTCTATAAAATCCTCAACAGTAGGTTATACAGCTACTTCACCAGTGAGTTTTCAAATTCGATTGTCTGATCGTCTGCTAAGGTAAGTGTACCTTTATTAATTTCGATAGTGATGCCACTAGCATTTTTGATAGCGCGCATGACATTGATATCCTCAATGCTGCTTTCAATAATAATTTTGCCAGACTGCTCTGGTGCGATAGGTGGATCAAACGTTGTCAAAGGCACATTAAAGTTTTTGCCCTTTGTCAGGTTGGCATCCTTCATGGTCAGCGTCCCTTTAAAGCTTTTTATCGCGCCTTTGCCATGATTGGATAGCATAAACTGCATTTTGACTTGATTTAAGCTATCGCTATCACTGGTTTTCACAGGTAATAGGGCGACAGGGTACATCTGTGCGGTAGCATGAGCTGCCTGACCTTTGACAATAGGGCTTTTCTTGCCCGTTGGGTTGTTTGGATGCAGACGCTCGTATTCACGCTGTTGTATTAGCGCCTGCTTGATAGTGGTGCGCGGCATGGCTCCTGATTCATAGGCATCGCTCAATTTCATACGTAGCATATATCGGCTGAGTACTTGTTGATCAGCCTCAGACAGTTGCTCAAAAGTTTGTCCTAGCTTTTTTTGCCATTGGTCTGAATCTGTCGGTATGGTTGTTTTACTTGGATCAGTCTGCGGCGATGAGCAGCCAGTCGCAATCACTAGTATTGCTACCGTCATGGTTGAAAACAAAGTTTTGTTGAAACGCTGATGTAAGCCCGTCATCGTACCCCTCCTTGCAGATCTTTATTATGTTGAAACCTTATAAATAGTCACGACTATATCCTTAATATACCTTGTTTAAACCTCTGTTGTGTTTAGTTATGGCTAACTAAAACCGCAAATATCGCAGAGTACTTAAAAACGTATTTACTGTAGATTAGATGGAAGCAGGGCGTAGCAAGAAGAGAGTTAGAGAAGAATCAGTAAAGCCTTAACTTTTATAACAGCCACAAAAAAAGACCAAGCTCGCTTTAGCAAACTCGGTCTTTTCTATTTCAATGCGATTTAGCAATGATACTATTAATTGTTTAATCGTTGTCTTGCAACTCAGATAGCGGATGAGTGATGTTGTTATTATGCGTTACTACAATCGCTTCATCAATAATATGTTGGCTAACGCCGCGCTTACGTAGCGTTTCGATGAATACTTCATCATGGGCAAGCGTATAATCCTGATGGTCACGATCCAAGCCCTGACGAATATAAAGACGAATAAGCCCTTGAATACGTTTAAAGCCTAAGTCTGATGACGTCGTTTCTAATAGGCCAATCATTTCTTCAGACAAACGAATACTAATCGGGCGCATGATTTTTTGCGGATGATCAGAAAACTTATTTTTTATACGTACAGGTATCATAATAAACCATTACTTTTAGTGAGTAAGAGCGAAGCACTCAAACAAAAACGAACCCAATCAAAACTAATCTTACCATACAACAAAAATGTCTAAAAGAACACCACAGCCGTGCTAATATTATTAGAAGTAAATATAAAAGACGCAGCAATAAAAAAACCTCCATCAAATTATGATGAAGGTTTTTAGTATATGGCTCTCCAACCTGGGCTCGAACCAGGGACACACGGATTAACAGTCCGTTGCTCTACCAACTGAGCTATTGGAGAATAGCTGGTCATAACAGCAAGTTATTGATGCTTTATATTAAAGCAGTTAATTAGCTTGTTTGCGTTATGTGGGGCACATTTTAGCCAAGTCACTACAGGCTGTCAACCTTATTATGCGTTTAATTATAAATATTATCGCAATTATTGAAAATTAACGCCAATCCCTTATCAGATAGGCTATTTCAAGATAGAACTCAATAGAAAATGACGATAAATGTGCTTTAGAAATAAAAATTATTTTCAGAAAATTTCATATGGCACATAGGACAAACGATAAGAATATAGAACCAGACGTAGATTCGGCAAAGTAAAACTGGATTTAAGGCTTTGTGTTTTTGAATACAAGGGTGGTGCGATACCGTTTGACACAATAAAGTTGCAAGACAGCCCTTCACATTGGCAGTAGATTTCTATAAAATACCGACCATGTGGTTTCTTTGCTATGTTTTTTCATAGCATGCGTTGAACGAAAGCGGGTGTTCTAAAGATGAGTCCTACTACTATTGCTTATGGTTACTTAGCCATTGCCATCATTTGTGAAGTGATCGGCACTACTTTTTTGATGAAGTCAGAGCAGTTCACCCGTTTGGTGCCAACTTTGATGATGGGCGCGCTCTATGCGGTTTCATTTTATCTAATGGCTCAGACGCTTAAGACCATACCGCTAGGTATTGCGTACGCGCTGTGGGGCGGACTCGGAATCGTACTGACATCACTTGCTGGTGTGGTGCTATTCAAGCAAAATCTTGATACAGCAGCAGTGGTCGGTATCGCGATGATCGTCGGCGGTGTTGTTGTGATGAACTTATTGTCTAATTCTGTGGTGCATTGATATGGAAAATGCTTATAAGCGTAAAAAACAGCCAGAAGTCATTCGTCGTGCGTTGTTAGATCAAGCAGCACGTATCACATTGGAGCAGGGCTTATCTAAAGTGACTTTTCAGGCGGTCGCTGATGCGGTTGGGGTGACAAAGGGTGGTGTGATGCATCATTTTTCTACCAAAAACGCACTCGTGCTAGAAGTCTTCAATGATGCAATGGCTAAGTTTGAGGCAGAAGTAAACGCAGCAATGGCTGACGATCCTGTTAAGTACGGTTCATTTACCCGCGCTTACATAGACGCCACCATCAGTCTCGGCGAGCAAGGGCAGGAAGAATACGATAATCAAGCAACCTTATATGTGCTGATGCTAGGTGATAGTGAGCTGCGTGAGTTGTGGGCTAAATGGGCAAATGAGCAACTCAAAAAACATGCGGCAACGGATAATACTGAAACATTATGTATGGTTCGCCTTGTCGCTGACGGTATTTGGCTCTCAGACTTTTCAGGTATCGATATCGCAGACAAACAATCATTACGTGATCGCCTGATAAAAATGACGCAACAAGACTTTGACTAATAAAACGATGCTGATTTATAAAATAATTTTTATTTTACTATTTAAAGACTAAATTTCTTAAAGACTAAATTTCGCAACTTAACTAACGACGACACTATTCGGCCTGAGTATCTTTATATAGCTACTTTTGCCAATCGTCCTAAGGAGAATTTATGACTGATATTAACAATTTGACAGATATTATCGATTTAGACCAAGTGCAAACAGCCTATATCAACGGGCGCTATCTAGCGGTAGATGAGTCGCTGACGACTTTTGAAGATATCAATCCAGCCACTGGTGAAGTCTTGGCAACGATTCAGCAAACCAGCAATGAGCAGATTGATGAGGCCGTAAAAGCTGCACATAAAGGTCAAAAAGTTTGGGCGGCGATGACAGCGGTCGAGCGTGGTCGCATTTTATCAAAGGCTGTTGAGATATTGCGCGATCGCAATGATATGTTGGCACTACTTGAGACCAAAGACACAGGTAAAGCCTACTCTGAGACGAAGTACGTCGATATCGTCACTGGTGCTGATGTCGTTGAATACTATGCAGGGCTGGCACCGATGATTGAGGGTCGTCAGATTCCATTACGTGATACTAGTTTTGTATACACTCGCCGTGAGCCACTAGGCGTGGTCGCAGGTATTGGCGCATGGAATTATCCTATTCAAATCGCGATGTGGAAAGCGGCGCCTGCACTAGCTGCTGGTAATGCGATGATTTTTAAGCCATCAGAAGTGACACCATTGACAGCACTAAAACTGGCAGAAATATTGACAGAAGCTGGATTGCCAGATGGTGTGTTTAACGTCGTACAAGGTAACTATGAAGTGGGTCAGGCGCTAACTGAACACCCAGATATCGCAAAAGTATCGTTCACAGGTGGCGTACCAACTGGTAAAAAAGTCATGTCGAGCGCGGCAAGCTCATCTCTAAAAGACGTAACCTTAGAGCTTGGTGGTAAATCGCCATTGATCATATTTGATGACGCAGATATCGATACCGCTGCTGACATCGCTATGATGGCCAACTTCTACAGTACTGGTCAGGTATGTACCAATGGCACACGCGTATTTGTCCCGAAAGCGTTACAAGCGAAGTTTGAGAAAGCCATCCTAACCCGTGTTGAGCGTATTAAACTAGGCGACCCTATGGATGAGAACATCAATATGGGTCCACTGGTTAGCTTCCCGCATATGGAGCGCGTGCTTGGCTATATCGAACAAGGTAAAAAAGGCGGCGCACGTCTGCTAACAGGTGGCGAGCGCGTTACAACGAATGAGCTTGCCAACGGCGCATTTGTCGCACCGACAGTATTCACTGATTGCACGGACGATATGACTATCGTACGCGAAGAAATCTTTGGCCCAGTGATGTCGATATTGACTTACGAGACCGAAGAAGAAGTTATTCGCCGTGCCAATGATACCGATTACGGCTTGGCAGCTGGGGTTGTGACTGCAGATTTAAAACGCGCGCATCGAGTCATCGCTCAGATCGAAGCTGGCATCTGCTGGTTGAATACGTGGGGCGAGTCGGCAGCACAAATGCCAGTAGGCGGCTATAAGCATTCTGGTATCGGCCGCGAAAACGGTATCGAAGCGCTCGAACACTATACTCAGACCAAATCTATCCAAGTAGAGTTGGGTGCGTTTGAATCTGTCTTTTAATCAATCTTATTGAGAAAAACGAAGCCAGTAAGGTTTCTTATTAGCTTTTATTTAGCCTTTTTAGGACACCTTACTGACCCTAAACGATTTATGTTTTTTCAATATTATGGAGTATGTTATGACATCAACCACACCTGAGCATGACTATATTATTGTTGGAGCAGGCTCAGCAGGAAATGTGCTGGCCACGCGTCTGACCGAAGATGCCAGTATTAAAGTACTGCTGTTAGAAGCAGGTCGTCCAGATTATCGTTTTGACTTCCGTACCCAAATGCCAGCTGCGCTTGCTATGCCGCTACAAGGGACGACTTATAACTGGGGTTATAAGACAGATCCTGAGCCATATATGAATAACCGTGTCATGGACTGTGGCCGCGGTAAAGGGCTAGGTGGTTCATCACTGATTAACGGTATGTGCTACATCCGTGGTAATGCGCTAGATTTTGATGACTGGTCTAAGATAAAAGGCCTATCAGACTGGACGTATTCGGATTGCCTGCCGTACTTCAAAAAGCTAGAAAACTGTGACGCTGGCGAAAATGACTATCACGGCGTGGGCGGTCCTGTTGAAATGACCACCTCAAAGCCAGGGGTTAATCCACTGTTCCAAGCTATGATTGAAGCGGGTGTACAAGCTGGCTATCCACGTACCGAAGATCTAAACGGCTATCAGCAAGAAGGGTTTGGTCCGATGGATCGATTCGTGACGCCTAACGGTCGCCGTGCATCAACAGCTCGCGGCTATCTTGATCGTGCCAAACCACGTAGCAATATTACGATTTTGACGGGTGCATTGACTGATGTGATTTTATTTGACGGCAAGCGCGCTGTCGGTGTCAAAGTCGAACACGAAGGCCAGACCAAAAATTTCCATGCCGCTCGTGAAGTGATTGTCTCATCTGGTGCGATTGCCTCACCGCAACTGCTACAGCGTTCAGGTATCGGTCCTGGCCAGTGGCTAAAAGATGCTGGCGTGACTGAAATATTGGATCTGCCAGGTGTCGGTAATAACTTACAGGACCATTTAGAGCTATATATGCAGTATGAATGCAAACTGCCAGTGTCAATCGCGCCTGCCAATAAATGGTGGAATAAGCCTGCGATTGGTGCAGAATGGTTATTCAATGGCACAGGTCTTGGTGCGTCTAACCAATTCGAAGGCGGCGGTTTTATCCGTACGGATGAGAAGTTTACCCATCCAAATATTCAGTATCACTTCTTGCCACTAGCTGTACGCTATGATGGCCGTAGTGCTGTGAAATCACATAGCTTCCAAGCACACGTTGGCTCGCTGCGCTCACCAAGCCGTGGCCGCGTCAAGCTAAAATCACGTGATCCGAAAGCACATCCAAGTATCTTGTTTAACTACATGTCGCATGATCAAGACTGGCAAGAGTTCCGTGCTGCAATGCGTATCACGCGTGAAATCATGCATCAGCCAGCACTGGACCCTTATCGTGGTCGTGCGATTGCACCGACCGATGATTTGGTCACCGACGCCCAATTAGATGAATACGTACGCAATCATAGTGAGACGGCTTATCATCCATCTTGTACCTGTGCGATGGGTGAAGATAATGATTCGGTGGTAAACGGCGAAGGTCTGGTACATGGTATTGATGGCTTGCGAGTCGTCGATGCCTCTATCATGCCAAATATCATTAGTGGTAATCTCAACGCCACCACCATCATGCTGGCCGAAAAAATCGTTGATAAAATGAAAGGCGTACAATTGCCGCGCTCTACGGCAGATTATTATGTGGCCAATGGAGCGCCGCTACGCGCTGAGCCAATGCGCGATTATCTCCCAACGGTGTAAATGACAAGTCAGCATAAAATATGCTGCTAAATAAAGAACGATATCAGATAACTCCAAAATAATGGCCTTTCAACGTAAAGGCCTTTTTTATCAGCGTCAATATATGAGCGCAATGTATGTCATATATAGGTGCTATTTATCATTTTATTCGCTTTTATTCATTGGTACTGCTTTGTGCGTCATGCGGTTAAGTATAAGTTATGTGGTCAAAAGTCATAATACTATGCCGGACAAAGCAATATCGGACACTGTTTAATTTACCTATTTGAGGTCTTTTATGTACAGTTCGCCATCACAAGATGTGACGAAACCGTTGAGCCTAAATAAAACTGTGTTTTTAGGTTCGGCTATTATTTCTATTTTATTGATAATCTGGACCATTGCTTTTCCAGATTATAGTGAGACCTTACTGAGTTCAAGCATGGCTTGGGTATCAGATAAGTTTGGCTGGTACTATATGTTGGTGGTTGCCGCTTATAGTATCTTTGCTTTGTTCGTTGGTTTTTCTAAATATGGCGATATTAAGCTGGGTCAAGACCACGAAAAAGCGCAGTTTCCGTTTTTAGCGTGGGCAGCCATGCTGTTTTCAGCGGGTATCGGTATTGATCTGCTATTTTTTGGGGCATCAGAGCCATTGATGCATTATTTAACGCCGCATACTGGCCTAGAGCCTGCGAGCGCCGAGGCCATGCGTCAAGCGCTTGCTCAGACTTTTTTGCATTGGGGTCTGCATGGCTGGGGTATTTATGCGCTGATTGGTATGGCACTGGCTTACTTTGCTTACCGCAAAAACATGCCACTTGCGCTACGCTCACCGCTCACGCCAATATTTGGTGAACGCCTGATCAAAGGCTGGCTAGGTGATGGAATTGATACTTTCGGTGTTGTCTGTACGTTGATGGGTATTGCGACCAGTTTGGGTATTGGGGTGCTACAAGCCAATGCTGGCTTGACCCATGTCTTTGGTATTGAATCTAGCAAGATGGTTCAGGCGCTGATCATTGTCGGTGTGGTCGTCGCTGCCGCTGTCTCTGCAATGACAGGTGTTGAAAAAGGCGTACGTCGTCTGTCTGAATTCAATATGTTGTCGTCAATATTGCTATTGCTTGCCATCCTCGTGATGGGTAATACAGTCTATTTATTAAACACCTTTACGCAAAATATTGGTCAATATTTCCAAACCATTATTTATAAAACCTTTGATGTTTATGCCTATGACGGTACTGCCGGTGCCGACTGGAAATCAGGTTGGACGATATTTTTCTGGGCATGGTGGGTAGCTTGGGCACCGTTTGTTGGTCTATTTATCGCGCGTATCAGCCGTGGCCGTACGCTACGTGAATTTGTCTTTGGCGTGATGTTCATTCCATTGGGCTTTATTTTTGCATGGTTCTCTATCTTTGGTAACACTGCGATAGATCTGGTCGCCAATGGCGCAACGGCGCTTGGTGAAACTGCCGTCAATGATGCCGCCATGGGCATGTTTGCGCTATTTGAATATTTCCCCTATAGCGAAGTGCTGTCATTTGCAGGTGTGATCATTGGTCTGGTGTTCTTTGTCACCTCTGCGGACTCGGGCGCGTTGGTACTTGCCAACCTAAGCTCAAGAGGCATGACTAATGACACGGATGCACCGGTTTGGTTGCGTTTGTTTTGGGCGGCGGCAACAGGTCTTATCACACTAGGATTATTGTTTGCGGGCGGTTTTGCCTCATTACAATCGGTTTCGGTCATTGCAGGTTTGCCGTTCTCTTTGATTCTGGTGCTCTACATGATGTCCATGTGGAAGTCACTGAAAGAAGAAGGCAATAAGCGCAAAGCCAGCACGATTGGTACTGCCAATGTGCTCGACAGCGGTAAAGGCTGGAGAGCACGTTTGCAGCGTATTGTGAGCTTCCCAGGTCACGCGCAAGTCGAAAAGTTCTTAAAAACGGTGGTGATGCCAGCGATGACTGAGGTCGAAAAAGAGTTCAAAGCAGGCGGTCTCAAAACCTCTTTAGATGCGCATAATCTTGCCAGTATCGGTGAAGATATCGATGCAGGCATGGGCCAAGACAGTGGTCAGGTCGACGGTCTAAAACTGCGCGTCGGTCATGGTGATGAAGATGACTTTGTTTATGAAGTTAACTTGATCAAAGCTGAACGTCCTAACTTTACATTGAATACATCAAACAAGCAGGCAGAGCATTATTATCGTGCTGAGGTGTTCTTAAGTGAAGGCTCGCAAGAGTATGACTTGGTCGGTTATACCAAAGAGCAGGTATTGGTCGATATCTTAAATCAGTACGAGCGTCATTTGCAGTATCTGCATCTAGAGCGTTAATGGCCTAGACTATCGCGCTATCAATCTATATGTACGATAGCCGATAAGTGACCGTCTTTATAAGAAATTTTTATAAGTAATGACCCCATAAGTTGACTACCGCTTATGGGGTTTTTTTGTGGCAAATAAGGTAAATGGGAAGTAGAACAAGCTAGAGATAACATATAGCCAATATAAGGTAAAATCCATCAAACAAGCGGACAGCTTTTAACACATAGACAAAGGATATCGTTTTGACTAGATTAAAATACATAGCGCATTACTCAGAGCAGATTCAAACGCAAGCGGCGCAAATGATAAGCGACGGTCGGATGGGTGAGTATTTGGATAAAAAATATCCCACCCAGCACCAAGTGCAAAGTGATAAGGCGCTTTATCACTATGTCAATGAGATAAAAAACCAATACATGCGCAAGATTGGCCCGCTATCAAGCGTCAGCTATAGCCGTAAGTTAAAGGTACTAAAGCATGCGCTAGGTATCCATACTACCCAGTCTCGCGTGCAAGGCAGCAAGCTTAAATCCCATAACAGTATCACAGTTGCCAGTCTATTCAAAGACGCACCGCCAGAGTTTTTACGGATGATTGTGGTACATGAGCTGGCGCATTTTAAAGAACATGATCATAACAAGGCGTTTTATCAACTGTGTTGTCATATGGAACCTGAGTATCATCAGCTCGAATTAGATATGCGTTTATGGTTGCACTGGCAAGAGCAATGATTGGACAGCAATATAAAGTCAAAACATCTCTTTGCCACCGTCTGAAAACGCTCAACGTTATCGCTAACCGTGCTAAGCTTGCCTGTACTAAAAATTTAACTGCCAAATCATAAATTGAGACACAATTTTTTTGTTATCTCACGAAAAATAGAGAAAAAAATGATCAATACTAAAATATATAAAGCCATTTACACCTTAGCCGAAGAGCTGCTAGAGGCTGACCGTCGCGGCGACCAAGCAAAATTTGATGCGCTTTATGCAGAATTAAACGCCATTTGTACCGACAATGAAAACACCGATAAAGACTATCCCGAGCAGTGGGAGACACTTGCTGATTTCACAGAAGATTTGGATGAGGCTTTGGTTATTTATGACAAAGCACTGGCAAAAGCTACTGCCATTAACTCAAAAGACCATATGTCATCGATTGCTTTTTCTATGGCGGTGCTACAGCTTGAGACAGGTGAAAAAGAAGCCGCTATCCAAAGCCTACAAAATGCCAAAGTCACAGCCAATAAGATCGAAGATAAAGAGTTCAAGGTTGAGATTGATGAGATGCTTACTAAGCTATTGGCAGAGTAGTTTGGTTTATAGTCAATCCCCTATAAATTGGGGACGGCGTCAGTCTCGATCAGCCTACTGCTTGTACTACTTTCGCTCGGCCTCCTGATATCCAAGTTATATTGAACCGATTATAAATAGGGTAATCCGATATGCAAGACATACCTGTGGTAATCGTCGGTGGTGGGTTAAGTGGATTATATGCTGCCCTTTTATTAGAGCAAAAGGGTATAGCGTATAGACTGTTAGAGGCGCGTAATACCTTAGGTGGTCGCATTGCAGTTGCTAAATGTTCAGATGCGCATGCTACTAATAACAGTACTGATATCGATCAAGCAGAATCAAGCGCGGCGTTTGATTTAGGACCGTCTTGGTTTTGGCCGGATTATCAAACGCAGTTAAGTACGCTTATTGAGTCGTTAGATTTATCACGTTTTGCGCAGTTCGAAGCAGGCGATATGATGGTTGAGCGCATTGCCAATCAGCCACCTGTGCGTATGCAAGGTTATAAAAGCGCACCACCTTCTATGCGTCTAGTCGGTGGTATGGCCGCTTTGATTGATGCGCTATATGCTCGCCTAGATGCTAGTTGCATTATGACTAGTCAAACCGTACAGCAATTAAACAGGACGCCTCAACATATCGAAGTACAGAGTGAAGATAGCTCTGGGCATGTGACCGGACATGTGACGACGTTCCGAGCGCAGCATGTGCTACTTGCGTTACCGCCTCGATTGGTAGAAGGTCGGATAGCATTTCAGCCAGCGCTACCGCAAGACTTAAGTGAACAGTGGCGCGAGACAGCCACTTGGATGGCTCCCCATGCCAAATACGTCGCTGTTTATGAGTCACCATTTTGGCGAGATGCTGGTCTCTCAGGTGCCGCGCGCAGTGCGATAGGGCCGCTCACTGAGATACATGATGCCTCTACGCTAGAGAGCGATGGAGCATTGTTTGGTTTCTTTGGTGTTCCTGCTCAAGTACGTCAGAGCGTCTCTGATACGGTGCTAAAAGAACATTGCCGTGCCCAGTTAGTGCGACTATTTGGTGAGCAGGCAAGTACTCCAAAAGCTGAATATCTCAGAGACTGGGCAACAGACCCATTAACAGCGATGCCCGCTGATGCTAGCGGCAACGGTCAGCATGCATTAGCTCCGCCATCCAAGCCAAAAACAGGCGTGTGGCAAGACTGTCTAACAGGTTGTGGTAGTGAGTGGTCGGCGCAGTTCCCTGGTTATGTCGCTGGAGCAATTGATGCAGCAACCGTCGCTATACAAAGCTTACCTACTGACATTTTGCGCCAGTAGCTATTAGGATGCTGTTATAAACTATTATAAGAGCCATCCAACATGACTCAAAAATTCATCATCCAATAGGATAGTCGATGAATGACTCGCTCAAGCAAACCAGTATTCATAAAACCACTTGGCTGGTGCCTTTTGTTTGTCTACTGGCAGGCGGTGCACTCACTGGTATCTCGACCAATGTGGCAAAGTACGCTATCGATGTCGGTCTGACCCCATTAGGGTTTTTGTTCTGGTCGATTACTGGTGCTGCTGTTATTTTATTTATGATAGCGCTCATCAGAAAAGAACTCCCTCCTCTTAATGCGCGCAGCTTAGAGTATTACTTTGTCGCGGCGCTGGTCAGTGTCGCGGCCGCCAACTTACTATTATTTTCTGCCATTCCTCATGTGGGCGCAGGTTTCGTCGCCTTAATCCTCTCATTGCCGCCACTGCTAACGTATCTTGGCGCGCTGATACTACGTATAGAGCAATTTTATATTGTTCGTGCGCTTGGGGTCATCGCAGCACTCATCGGGGCAGGAGCATTAGCCATACATAAATTCTCTGCGCCAGATTCTAGTGTGTTTTGGATTTTAATCGCGCTTTGTGGTCCAGTGCTACTTGCTATTGGTAATATATATCGGACATTACGCTGGCCTGATAATGCGTCTTCTGGTGCACTCGCTCCAGGTATGTTGATTGCGGCAGCGCTGCTGCTAGGTTTATTTAGTATGATGTCAGACTTCTCTATCGCTGTATCTTTAGAGAACTGGTTGCCGCTAAGCATGATAGCTATACAAGCATGCGTATTTGCTGGACAGTTTTTACTGTTATTTTTATTGCAAAAGACAGGTGGGCCCGTGTTGCTGAGTTTGTTAGGTGCGGTAGGGGCCATTGTCGGCGTACCCGTCGCTATTTTTTTGCAAAGGGAAAGTCCACCAGAAGGTTTATTTTTAGGCGCCACCTTAATTGCGATTGGCGTGGCATTGGTGACATGGGGCGGCGTAAAAATAGCAAAAGTAAAAGAAGAATTTTAATAATTGCGCATTAGATAATAGTGCCAAACTATAGAGTTATTAAAACCGTTACTTCCTAATGCGCACTTCTTATCTGGCTCTGGTTATCAGTATCTAACTTATTAATAGCTACTATGACTCAATAATTGGTTACGATTAACTTAAATCACTTTTTGTGGATACGACAAAAAAGGAGTATAAGTATCGTGGTTATTGTTGTCATGGACTCAGGCTATGAATGCAGCCACACGTTATCAATTATTAAATAATTTTACGATTCTTATTAGGGCGTGTCCTCATTTTAAAAATGGTGATAAAAATGAGATAAATTGCCGTCAAACGAGGAAAATAGTGCAGATAATATCGAGATATTGACCAACTATTTGACGATGTTTGGCAAAATTTAGCTGTTTTTAGCCCATTTAGAGGACACTCGTTTGAATTGAGGACACGCCCTAGTGTTATCGGAGTAGTTATTGCCTTGTTAGATAGTGGTTTTACGCTACCGACGTGGCTCCAGCAAGTATTCCATATTTTCTATTTGGTCATTATCTTGCTGAGCTTTATGGTGACCGCTGGCCGTTATATCTATACTAAAAAGCCATTAACGCTTAATAAGGTCGCCGTCTTTGACGCACTGACTAGCATTGCCATCATCATTTTATTGACCGCGCATTTTACGGACTTAGTACGTTCGGGCCTATCTGCTGCCGTTGATGGCTTTGTCGCGATAAAGATAGCGGTGTTTGTCACCTTCGTCCGCGAACTCTCCGATCACAATTTCAATCTCAATCGTACCTTTCTACATCCTGCCCAGTTTTTTATTCTAAGCTTTTTAGTCGTAGTGCTGGTTGGTGCATTGCTATTGATGATGCCCAATGCGACGACGCAGCCACTGTCTTTTGTTGATGCGCTTTTTACTGCGACCAGTGCGGTTTGTGTGACGGGGCTTATCGTAGTGGATACTGCCACCTATTTTACGACTTTTGGCCAAGTTATTATTATGGGGCTGATACAAATTGGCGGTTTGGGTATTTTGACCTTTGTGACCTATTTCAGTTATTTTTTTAAGGGCGGTGTCAGCTATGAGACGCAAGCCAGCATCAGCGAGATGTCTTATATGCGAGGTATGGGTGATGTGGTGTCGACACTCAAGTCTATCTTATACGTCACATTTGCGGTCGAGGCGGTAGCGGCTGCGCTGATCTATATCAGTATTTATGACATACCCAATATGGACTGGTCTGAGCAGCTATTCTTTTCAGTCTTTCATGCGATTTCTGCTTTTTGTAATGCTGGATTTTCTACATTCAGTGCTGGCTTGTACGATGATTCGCTACGTTTTAATTATTCGCTACAGCTAATTCTGGCGATGACATTTATCTTCGGTGGTATGGGTTTTACCATCGTGGTCAATGTGCTTAGGTATTTACGTTATCGTGCTCAGCGGCTGATAAATCGCCATGACCAAGGCTATATTTATCAGCCTTGGTTACTTAATATCAATAGCCGCATTACTTTGATTACTACAGGTGCATTACTGCTAGTCGGTCTGATTGGGGTGATGATCTTTGAATACAATAATGTGCTCGCTGACCATACCAGTTTTCTTGGGAAGCTAGTGACAGGGTTCTTTACGGCGGCTACCCCGCGTACGGCAGGGTTTAATGTCATTGATATGGGTGAGCTGACTTTTCCAACGGTGATGCTGACGATATTTTTGATGTGGATTGGTGCGTCGCCAAACTCGACAGGTGGTGGTATTAAGACCAGTACCTTTGCGATTGCGCTATTGAATACATTGAGCCTAGCTCGTGGTCAGACCAAGATAGAGGTATTTAAACGAGAGATTGCGGAGATTTCAGTTCGCCGCGCATTTTCTATTATGTGGTTGTCATTACTGGTCATCGGTACGGGCGTGACGCTCATCAGCTATGATCAGCCAGAGCTTGATTTGATTAAAGTAGTGTTTGAATGCTTCTCAGCGTATAGTACGGTGGGCCTAAGTTTAAACCTGACAGCAGACTTATCAGATTTTAGTAAAATAGTGGTTTCGGTCATTATGTTTGTTGGCCGCGTCAGTATGCTGACGATATTTATTGCACTGCTAAAAAATATGCGTCAACGTAATTATCGCTATCCTACTGAAGAGATTACGATTAACTAATCCGTCGTAAACAGACTGAGTCGTTCTTAATAAATAGCAAAAAAATACTAAAAAAGGTTGTTTAAGTTATGAAGTACATCATCGTAGGGCTAGGAAATTTCGGTGCATCGTTAGGCTCGGCATTGACCAGTCAAGGGCATGAAGTAATTGCTATTGATAGTAGTATGCAACGGGTTGAAGCGTATAAAGAAGTGATTTCGCATACGCTGTGTATGGATGCCACGGACGAGTATACGGTTAGCGGATTACCAATCGTTGATACCAATATTGTCATTGTAGCGATTGGCGAAGATCAAGGCGCCAATGTCATGGCAACGGCGTTATTTAAGACGTTAAAAGCAAAACGTTTGATCAGCCGTAGTATCAATCCGCTACATGAAAAAGTCCTACAAGCCATCGGTGTGGATGATTTGATTCACCCTGAAAAAGAGGCGGCCAATCGCTGGGCTAAGCGTCTGTCACTACGTTATTTTGTCGATTCGTTTGAATTGAGCGATAACTTCAGTATGGTAGAGATTAAGATTCCAAATGTGTTGATCGGTAAGACTGTCGACGACTTACAGTTAGAGCAAAAGTTCAATATCCGATTGCTTAGTACGTTGCGCTATGAGTATTATGAAGACAGCTTTGGTCGTACGCAGAGCAAGCCTAGCATCCAAGGTTTGGCAACGCCTGAGCAAGTACTGCAAGAGCGCGATGTACTGGTGATTTATGGTGCCAACAAACACATCAATCAGTTCTTACGTAGTGTGGGTGTGAAAATAAAATAGTAGCTTGCCATCGCAGTGATACCAGAAGGTATAGGGAAATGATTATGAATAAGCGAAGTATATCTGTCCTACTGATCGCTATAATGGCACTACTGTCAGGTTGTGATCAGTCCGCGCAAGACCCGAACGTTCTTCTGTCCGAACATCAAAAAGACCCGATTAAAGAGTTGGCGATTACCTCAGACGTGGATCACAGTCAGTTTGGTTACAAGCAAACCTTTTATGTGCCGATTTATTCTGATATCTATACCGATAGAGACGCTCGCAAGGTGCTGCTATCGGCGACGCTGAGTGTACGTAACACCACGCTCAAAAAGTCACTGTATATTAATAAAATTGATTATTATGATACAGATGGGGCATTGGTCAAGTCATATCTAGATAAGCCTATCGAGCTACCAGCGATGGCCACGCTGAACTATATAGTCGAAAAAGAAGAGGACAAAGGTGGTTCTGGTGCCAACTTTATCATCGAAGTCGAAGGTGTAGATGAGACAGTCAGACCAGTGATAGAAGCGGTCATGATTGGCAACTTTAGCAATAAAGGGTTTGCCTTTAGTACAGAAGGCACGCCCGTGATACATTGATATATGTATCGTCATTACGTAGTTTAGAGTATTAAAAGAGCACTGTAGTATAGGCGAAAATAGTTTCGATTTTGCTATCTAGCGATGATCGTATACATGTATTAAACGAATCAACATGGACAGTTCAATTCAAGGAAGAGTTATGTCTGCAACCAAAGAAGAAATCAGCGCCTTTATGGCATTGGAGTTTCCCCAAACCAAATGCGTCGTCGAGGCGGTCAATGAAAATGGCGCGACCTTATCGCACGAGATCGGTATCAATGAGCTGCGTCCCGGCGGCACAGTTTCGGGACCTGTCATGATGGCTGTCGCTGATGTAGCCATCTATGTGGCGATACTTGGAAGAATTGGTATCGTCCCATTAACGGTGACGACGAGTTTGACCATCAACTTTTTGCGTAAGCCATCAGCAAGTGCTCGTATTATCGCCGAATGTACCTTGATGAAAGTGGGACGCACGTTGATAGTGGGCGAAGTCTCTCTTTATTCAGAAGGCTCTGATGACATCGTGGCTCATGTGGTTGGCACGTATTCGGTGCCGCCTAAGCGTATTGAAGGTTAGCTAGTTTGTCGTGTATTTTACTCACTCACTAGGGTCTGATCCTGGTGGAAACTCATGGCGTAGCTGCGCGACATTAGCAGTAGTCACTGTATCTGTGAAATTATTTAGATCGCTATGCACGTATTGTGTGACAGCTGCTATTTGCTCATCGCTCATCATGCGGTGGAATGATGGCATGCCGCGTAGACCATTGATTAATACACTAATAATATAGTACTTCGATTGCATCTTGCTGTTATTGGCTAGCGGTGGATAGTAGCCTGCGCCTTGCGCGCCTTCACCTTTTTGCATATGACAACCAGCACAAGAGTCATCGTAGAGCTTTTTGCCATTAGTGGCAAAGAACCCCGTTTTACCTTGTGTGCTGCCTTCAAATTTTGCGAGCCATTTTTGCAGGTTGGTATCTTCACTCATGTTTGGTATTGAGCGCACATCGACAATATTGCTGGTGGGTTCAGTGAACTCGTTTTTGGACATATATACGCCGCCCCATGCACCCTGATTGCGACTGGCTTGATTGTCAAAATTGTTGTCAAATACCATGGGTGCGGTCTGCGGGTTGGCGATAGTGGCTGCGTTTTTTGCCTTATACTGACTACAGCCTGGCAACGTTGTTAACGCTATCGACCCACCAACCATGAACATCATCATTGCTTTGCCTGAGCTGAGTGGGCTAAATGGTTTGATTAAGTTTGATGTCACCATGTTCATGATTGTTCCTAATGTGCTTAGTCTCATTGTTATCATCCTTGCTTGAACGGCAGCCTGGTTATTCAAAGCTCATTACTCAAAAGCTGGCTATCCAAGTTTCTTGGCCTTTTGATGTAAGCGTTTGGCAGCATCCATACCGGATAATATCGCGCCTTCTTGCCATGCAGGAATATGTGAGCAATGCTCTCCTGCTAACACAATACGATGATCTATCTCGCATAATGTGTGATAGTACTGCTCACGACTTGACTCGCTCCAGATACCGTAGCAGCCAAGCGACCAAGGGATACGATGCCATGCGACGGATGTGCCTGAGCGGAACTCTTTGGTATATTGCGGATGAATCTGTTTGCCATAGGCGAGCGCGGCATTGATACGCTCTTTGGGAGTCAACGAGTTAAACTTGTATGAGGCTTCCCCAAATCCATAAGCACCAAGCAACACACCTGAGCCTGAGCTAAACATATCTTGTGACGGGTAGGAGATTTGCGAGATGAGCATATCGGTATAAGTGATGCCGCCATAGATCCATTCATCCTCTTCCCAAAACCGTCGTTTAAACTCCAAACCCACTTTGTAAGAGCTATCATAAGGAACGGCTGCCATTGCTTTCTTCATCGGAGCGGAGACGTTGATATCAATCTGAGTCAATATGGACAAAGGAATAGTACAAATGCACTAATCTGCTCGCACGGTTTTGGTGGCACCGTCAGGGCTGTTGCTATCGACATAGTCAACGGTAACCCCAGTTTCGTCTTGATTGATTTTAGTGACTTTGGCATTGAAGGTAATCATATCGCGGCACTCGCGCGTGAACGCATCACCGATTTTTCCCATACCGCCGACAGGCTGAAACATCGTTGGTTGATGCACATGCACGGTATAGTTGCTATAAATGTCCGACCACATGCCTGAGTCTAGTAGCTTATCCATCGGTATGGGGATTGAAGGCTTGGCATCTGGCATCAATCCACCACCCGGATACACACTGTAGCCGCGATGCTTGCCGGTTTCATGGCTTTTGACATAGCGATAGTTTTTATCAAGGACGCCCCAGCCTTTTAGTCCTTCGAGGAGTTTTTCTTTATCCTCTTTATTGACCGTACTATCGAGACTACCTTTATTGACGGCCTTGGACAATAACTCTGATACATAACCGCGAATATCGCTCTGTACTTCGCCCAAGCGCTGCGGCGCACCATTAAAGTGATTGGTACGATGCAGATAGGCGCGATCATTGGTTTGGATAAACGGCTGCAATGCCACACCGAACTTTTTGCAGTAATGAAAGACCGCATAGTGATGGATGGGCAATCGCCATGGCCCACCATTGAAGTAATTGCCTTTTTCGAAGTTGCACGTGACCTCAGCGCCGCCAAGCTCTGTATACTTGTCACCACTATTGAGTGTCCAGCTACGTCCACCGCCACGGTTTTGGTACTCAAGCACCGTCACTTTATAGCCTGCTTTGCGCAGCTCATAGGCAGCAGTTAGACCACCCAATCCTGCACCCAAAACCACGATACTTGCACCAGCCGGTGCGCCTTTGAGATTCATCTCTTCTTTAAAGCTCGACTCGGATGCAAACCCCAACGTGGTCATCGCTTGATACATCGCGGTCGCGCCTGCCGTCTTACCTATCATTGAGAGCAATTGTCGCCGAGTAGGGGATTGGAGCAGGTCATTCATATTAGTATCCTTATCGTGCTGAGTTTTTGCGGTATTATAAATTACCAGTTTTAGGGTTAACTTTTCTCTTTTATCACGCGTATCACATCAGCCGCGCTGACATCGCTGTTAGATAGACCACCAAATTTAACTCGTACATAGTTAGTAATATTAGCAATCTGTGTAGGGCTTAAGTCTTCTGAGAAGCCGGGCATTTTTGGTGCTGTGTTAAAGGCACCTTTCGCGCCAAAGGCAATCACGCCAACGAGCGCATCAGGTTTTACGCGGCGAATGCTACTGAGGCCAACGATGGATGCATAGCGCGCATCGGGCTGGGCGTAACCATCGACGCCATGACAGCTGGCGCAATGTGCTAAATATAAGTCTTTTGGTGAGTTGCTGTTCAGACCACTATTGTTGGCACTGCTGACAGTATTCGTTTTGGTACGCGCCAGATAGTCTTTTTGCTCCAGTAAGTTATAAGTAATCGAGTTACTGACTGGTTGCGGTAGACGAGAGACATTGACAGGTATCAAATAATCATCGGTCTTAATGGCTGGCACGACTTTTAAGTAGTCAGCCATTGCGATCAGGTCTTCATCAGTGAGATAACGCGTACTGTGCGCCACAGCTTCTGCCATCGGGCCGCCCGCGTAAGCGCGCTTATCAAGGGTGCCTGTACGCAGGTAAGTCACGATATCCATTTCGCTCCAACGACCAATCCCTGTGTCGTTGTCAGGGGTGATATTTGGTGCAAACCATTTACCAAGTGGTGCGCCAGATAAATAACGATCTTTATCAAGGCCTTGAGTTAAGTTGCGCGGCGTATGACAGGTACCGCAGTGCTCTAAGTTATTGACCAGATATTCACCGCGCTGCTGAGTTTTCGTCAGTCCTGAGCGATTTTCGGTAGAAGGCACATTGATGACATTCCATGCCAGCATCAAGCTACGAATATTTAACGGGAAAGGCAAATGAGTGGTTTTTTCAGGTGGTTTGTCTACGATAGCAACGGTCTGAAAGTACGCAAATAAGGCGCTGATATCCTCATCTGTCATGCCATGATAGGACGGGTAAGGCATCGCAGGATAAAGCTGATGATTGGGTGCACGACCTTTTTGCAAAATCTTTTTGAAGTCAGATTCAGTATAGTTGCCGATGCCATAGCGCGTTGACGGTGTAATATTGGTCGAGTAGATATTGCCAATGGGCGTCTCAATTGGTACGCCGCCACTATAGTCATCACGGTGGCAAGCCATACAGTCGGCGCTGCGTGCTATGTAAGCGCCGCGATTGGCAAGCGCACTATTAGCAGGGCTGACATTTGGTAGGGTTATTCGACTGGGCAAAGTGTCTATTGGCAAACTGACCGTGCCTGCCATCACGACAGTAGACACTAAGCTGAATCCCAATGTCAGTGTTATTATCGAAGAAAATGACAATGCTGGCATGATTGCAGAAAGTGGTTTCGCAATACTCTTATAATACCGATGAATCATGTCTAATTCCTTTTTAAGCTTTCTGCAAATCACTACCCGTATCTATTCAGACAATGGCGAAACATTAAAAGTACTACTGTCTGGCGGCTTCGACCTTGATACTTAAGTCAAGGTTTTTGGTCAGTCCGAACCAAGCGAATTTATTGATATTCCATTTTGTGCGATTAATCGTAGCAGTGAACTCGCCACCGTAAACATCTTTTCTAATGCTCGTATTTAGATAACAATCGAACTTAGTCGCGGTTAAACTAATTGGGTGGGTCTCGCCATGCAGAGTCAGTTGTCCATCTACCCGAGTGACACGCGGGTTTTTTTATCTTGATTAAAATGCCATCTTGTCGATTCAAACTGCGCTGAAGGAAACCTCTGCATATCGAAAAATTCAGGCCCCGTTAGACTATTATTAAAAGAAGGGTTGCCCGTATTTAAGGAGTTTATCGGTATGATTAATGAGATTTCGCCTGATCTTCGGTTTGGATCGTATCGCAATTGACCTTTGATATTATAAAAATCACCAGTCGTGGCTGAACTCTTAAAGCGTTCAATAGCAAATCGAATATGAGTGTTGGCAGGATTAATAGCGTAACTGGCAGCTTGACTGCTATTTGCAGTGCCTACGAGTAGCAATGGAATGGTCAAAGAAGAATAGATATGTGATGGTTTTGGCCTAATAGACAACAAGCGCATAGCCACATTCCTTTACCGGCTATTGATATAGAGGAGCTTATTCACAAGCGCTATCCGTGCGTTTGCTTAACAATAAGCCAGTGATTGTTTATTATTTATACAGGGTTTTTCAAATACTTAGTAGTGCTATTTTAGTAAAGAGATAACGAACAACTCTGTCATGACCGACCGTCCATTCAAAGTACTGAACATAAGTGCTAACTTTAAGTGTTAGAGTGCTCAATGCTAGACAAGCTAAGACCAGTATGTCTTTTATCATCGCTAGTACTGTGTGTTTTATTCTTAATCGATTGTTTGAAAAATAGGGCTGCGAGCGCACAAGCTATCGTTAATGACAGCAGCATTGAGACCAATGTATGGCTAAAGAAATGATCACCAAACAGCATTTTATACAGTCCCATTGTCCAGCCCAAAACAGTTACTGATATGACTATCTGATAGCGGTATTTTCTCAATGTCGGTAAAAAAACCAGTCCATATAAAGAAAACCCTGCGCTGGCGTGAGCCGCTGGAAAGCATCTGGCAGGCGTTGCTGCTACTATGTTTTGCCAAAGATTGAGGTAGGGCAAATCCCCATTAAAAATAACTAAGTCATTTGGGCAACTGACATGGGTGAAGCCTTTGAGCGTGGCAATGGTAGCAGGTACAACTGCTAATATAATTAGTAGGTAGCTAATCTCGCGCATAGATAAAGGAAGTAGAAATCTATCAAGCTTACTACGATGGAGCTTATTACAGGTTAAGGCAGTAGCATTAAGCCTTGACTGTCTGTACTTGATAACTAAAACGGCTATGAGATAGACAGCCAAAAGAATCAACAACGCTTTGGGTAGATCATAAAAGATAAACGCATAAGGCTGCGCGCCTTTTTCGAGTAGCCAGTGACCATTGTTGTAAAAAAGCTTACTGATGCGTACATCTAATTGGCTATGCTCAAAAACTAAGGTGGCCATGATGGTCACGCACAGTAGTTTTAGCCAGTCCCAAGTCATTGCGTTGTTTTCTGAAGTCATGACTACACCTAATAACGTATATGCGATGTTGATGGATTTTAATACGACCTTTGTTTTATTGTTTACCTAAGATAGCGCTAGCAACGCATTGTGCTGTTAGGCGAGTGCTCGCCATGTTTTAATAAAATAGAGCAGACTTTAATAAAATAGAGCAGATAATGCCATTACCCATAAAACCATTAACAAACTTAACGCTAAGAACTGCGCCGCAGAGCCGACATCTTTTGCGATTTTTGCGAGCGGGTGTTTGGCGGTTGAAGTATGGTCAACGCAAGCTTCGAGTCCTGTATTGATTAGCTCAACAATCAAAGATAAAAAAGAAGCGACGACTAGCATCATTTTTATACCAAGCGCAAAAGGCAAAACGATGACAGCAGCTAGCAGTACAAGATTGAGCCACACAACTTGTCTAAAAGCCGCTTCAAATTTATATGCGGCTTTAAAGCCATCTATAGAGTAACCAGTGGCTTTGATAATGCGGAGGATTCCCGCTTTACCTTTGGCATGACCTGCAAAGCTGTCAGCTGCAAGTGCACTATCATGTGCTGTTTGGTTGACAGAACTATGCTTGGTTGACGGGCCTACAAGGTTGGTATGAGTAATTTGCTTCATATGGCATTCTTAACGGTCTATTAAAATTAAGATAGCCTGAGTATAAGACGGGAGAGGTTAAGAAAACGTTAAGAGGATATAGATGGATAAGAATAAAGCGTAATGGGTGTTTAAATTTTTATTTCCCAATCAGTAATTATGATTAGGAAATGAAGATGTCTTTGGATTATCATAAGGTTACTTATAATAAATACTAAAGGTGCTACCACCTGAGCGATTGGCTTGGTGAGTGAGCTGCCAGCCCATATGCGACATTATACGCTGGACGATACTGAGTCCTAGACCTGAGCCTTCAACCTTATGTTTTGTATCATGCTCTGACAACAGAATTGTTTGCTCGTCTTTATACTGAGACTCTAATCGCTCAAACCGTTCATAGAGTAAAGGCATCATTGCTTCAGGAATACCTAAACCAGTATCAGTCACCGTGATTTTTTCGTCATCGATAGTAATGGTTACCTCGCCATCATCGGTATATTGAAACGCATTTTTTATGAGATTGCCCAATGCCATTTTTAGGAGTTCGGGGCGTACGTAAGCGCTGTATTCCTGCTCAGCAATTATCTGACAAGTGACAGACTTATACCGCAGCAAGTATTTTAGGCGCTGCATTTCCGCTAAAGCGATACTATTAATAGAGGTTTGCGGTGCGTCTAACTTTTCAGGCGCGCGCGATAGTAGAAGCAGGGCGGTGATGATCTCAGAAGTTTCTTTGGCAGTAGTGCTAATGCGATTGGTAAATTCATTTAAGTGGCTGTCAGCGTCTAATTGCGAGGCCAACACTTCAGAAGCTCCCATGATAATAGTCAACGGCGTGCGTAACTCGTGGCTGACATCACCAGTAAACAGTTGCTCGCGCTTGAGATATTGCTCTAACTTGTGGTTTTTCTCATCGATGGCCCGTGCCAAGACACCAACCTCAGATGGCAAGTGTGTCAAATCGCTTAAGTTATGATGATCGGTCTCGATGGCTTGCTTCAAATCCAATAAAGGCTTGATGATCTGTTTGGAAGATAACTGAGAGAAGATAGCGGCGATAAGTAAGCTTAGAATCACGGCTACTTTTAGCGTATCTGCAAATATGTCTTCTAGGTGCTCAAATATCGCCAAGACTGGGTAATTTCCCATCACCATTTCGGTGTTTTCTAGGTAAGTCAAAATATAGGTTTGACCATCTTGAGTATAGGCGAAAAGATGCAGGTTGGCATGACCTGCTCCAGAGGTTTTACTAACAGTGACAGAAGTCTCTTGTACCGTGTCATTGGCTATCGCTTGCAAACTGGCAGGTGCTTTGTCATAGCGATAAATCTTGATACCTGGTTCGGCGACATAAATAGGTTGGTCACCGTACTTTTCTTGACTGAGTTCTAGCTGCTGCAATAGGCGAGCCTTGACCAAATCTTGCTCTATTCGGCTCTCCGCGTACAAGAAAATACTGACAAAAGCTGCGCACAGTAATAACGCGAATATGAAGTAAGACAGTCTGAACTTATTGGCTATCGAGTCTATATTGAGCATGGCATGGGACAACCTAATAGAAGAAGGCGATATATAACAGGGCTATATATAATAGAGCGATAAATACGATACGGTCAGTCGATTAGTAAATTGGATAAGGTTTATTCAATTCATGCTGCAATCACAACTACGCGCTTGCTGATTTGTTAGGGTCAACAACTTGGTAACCTACACCAGGTACTGTGACTATCATGGGTGTGTTAAATGGCTTATCAACCTGCGCCCGTACGCTATGCATATGGGTGCGCAGTGCATCACTACTGGGTATATCTAGCCCCCATACTTTTTCTTCAATCTCAGTTTTACTGACGACTCTAGGCGCTGCACTCATGAGGATATGTAATATTTTAAAGCCAGTTGGGGTAAGCTTCAGTGATTGTCCGTCGCGCATAATGGTATGCTCGCTATTGTTTAAGGACAACGGTCCGACGGCAATACTGTGGGCAAAATGATCGTCCTCATGGCGACGTATGAGCGCTTTGATACGGCACTCTAGTTCAACCAACGAAAACGGCTTGACCAAATAATCATCAGCACCGCTATCAAACCCAGCGACTTTATCTAAGATTGTATCGCGAGCCGTGAGCATTAGCACGGGAGTCTTGTCATGCAACTCTTCCCTGAGTTTTTTGCACAGCTGCGTGCCATCCATACCCGGTAACATCACATCTAGCAGTATCACGTCATAGCGATTGTTTGAGGCAAGTGTTAGCCCGCTATAACCATTATGTGCGTTGTCCAACTCAAACCCTTTTGGCTCAAAAAAAGCATAAATATTGGCCACGATATCGGGGTTGTCTTCAATGACGAGTATCTTGTACATGATGCTGACCTAAAAAATAGTGGTTACCTAAAAGGACTGAGTAATATAAGAACGTATGTAGTAAGCTGTTTTTAACAAATTAGTTGGAATAACTCACTTTTAACCACTCAATTAGAACGGGACAGTTTGAAAAGGGTTGCTTCACCTTTGACTTCATCGGTCGTAATACCAAAAAAGCTAAGCAATGTCGGGGTAATAAAATCGTGTGACACTGGCTGATTGACCATACTAGAAAGACTCTCAGTATCAATACTATTGCTATTGGGCGACCAAACTATCGTAGGCACGTGTTTTTGGGTATCTGGTGCGAACTTATAGGGTAGGCCGTGGAGGTAGATATTATTTTCACCCAAACTCTCCCCATGATCACTAATATATACCATTACTACATCATAATCTTGCTCATAAGGCTTTAACGTATCAATCACATTACTCAAAAAGTGATCAGTATAGCGAATCGCATTATCGTAACCATTTATCACAGACTGAGCATCACATTTAGACAGCTCATTGGTCATGCAAACAGGATTATATTTTTCAAATGCTTTGGGATAGCGCTGATAATAGGCGGGGCCATGATTGCCCATTTGATGCAGCAAAATAAGTGTGTCTTTCGGCATCTCTTGCTGTGAGCTGCCTGACTTTACAAGTTCATCAAACCCATCAAGCATACCGATATCTCGGCATTCGACATCACAGTTCGGATTGGTATCAGCCGTTTTGTAGTCCTCAAAAGTAACACGATCAGCCACGCCTTTAGAGCTGGAGTTATTGTCGCGCCAAATAACATTAACCCCTTGCTTACTTAGTGTATCTAGTACGTTTTCATTATACTTGGCTGTATCGATATCGTAGTCTGCTCGATTTGCATAGCTGAACATGCAGGGTACGGAGTAGGCCGTAGAGGTGCCGCAAGAGACAGCATTCTGAAAACTATAGAGGTCTGATTGTTTTGAGAGCAGCGGTGTGGTGTTGCGTGTATAGCCATTTAAACCGAAGTGATCAGCGCGAGCCGTTTCCCCAACCACAAACACCATCAGTTTTGGTTTAGCATTGCCACTCACACTATTAGCAGGTGACACACGCTTTGCATCTGTCGCATGTAGCGTGAAAGTATCAGGACGGCGTAGCTCATCGATATAGTTTTCGCCAAGTTTGATCGTAGAGTAAATAGGCGTGATCGGGTTAGCATAATAACGGACTTGTTTATGCTGACGAAAGAAGCTGGCGTACTGGTCACCAAAGGGTAAAAGACACGCTGCGATCAATGCGATAGACAATATCAACGTGGCTGTTTTTTGTAGAATACTGCGTTGCCAAGTAAAGCGTTTTAGACGAATTTTGCTAATGATAAATGCTGGCAACACGCCTAATATCAGCACCCGAATGACCATGCTGGGGGCAAACAATCCCATCGCCTCTGCTTGATCGGTCTCCAGACTGTTAATCAACATGTTGGTATCAAATATCGTCCCGTAAGCATCGGTAAAATAACCACAGATGGCAGCGATAATTAGTAGCATAGCCAATACGGGCTTAGCAATTGGGCGATAGCACAGCAGCTGTAATACCAGCCACATCAGTCCAAATAACAAACCTGTAATAGACAGGATAAATCCGACGTTTGTGCTAAATGGATAGACATTTAACACCTGCTCAAAGAACGCAATATTTGCAGTCGCTACCAAATATAAAGTCACAATAATAATAAGATAACTGAGACTTATCTCACGATCATAGAGCTTACTAAGGTAGCTGGTCTTTGTATTGGCGTTGGGTGCTTTAACTTTGAGCACATTGGTCTTGATGACTTGAGGTATGGACATACAGATACTTCTCAACAGATGGTAGGAAACGTCATTCCTTACCATAGCAAGTGGTCTGTTAAGAAGATGTTAAGGCGATTGATGCTACTTATAATAAGTTAGATGCTGAGGTGTTTTCTGAGATGATTTTATACATTCAAGTCAGGCAGGATTCATCATTGCCATCAACTGAGATTTGTCCTTTATGGTGATAAAACCATAGTGCATATCGATAAGGTTCTGCTTTTGCCACGATGGGATGATTTTATTGATGGTTTGTCTGGTAGTGCCAAGCATAAAGCCAAGCTCTTCTTGCGATAAGCGCAGATCTATTTTGATATTACCATTCACTTGCTTACCATAAGTGTCAATCAGCCCAATCAGCATACTAGCCAATCGCGCTGAGGTATTGAGTGAGGTAGCATCGTCAATCCAATCAAATGCTCGTCGGATTCGCTCGCAGGTTATAAGCGCGAGGTGCTTGTATAAAATCGGATGCAACTGCGCTGTCTGAATGACTAGATTTCTTGGGGTTGAGATTAGCGTTACTTTATTAATCGTCCACGCATCATGGGTGCGAGGATTGTCATCTATGATAGATATTTCACCAAACCACTCACCACTAGATAGGTGCGCCAGTGTCATGGCATGTCCACTAGCGCTTACATTACAGACTCTAATCGTACCCGACACGACAAAGTGTAGCGCCGCATCATCATTGTCACCGATGGCATGAATCATTTGACCTTTTTGGTATACCTTTAGCACCGCATCGCCTGCTAGTAGCGACTGCACAATGGCTGGTAGTTGACTAAACCATGGGTCGTTATTTAAATAATGATTGATACTCATAAGTGTAATGTTTTTGACAGATTTGGTTTTATGAAATGGTGTAAAGTAATCATTCAGGATATCTAACACAGTAAAGGAATACACCATGCAAGCAACTATGCAAACCGCAACATCGACCGATTCAACCTCGAGTGTACACCATAATATGAGCGAACAAGAGTGGCAGATGCGCGTAAATCTTGCCGCCTGTTATCGAATGATTGCCTCTTATGGCTGGGATGATTTGGTATTCACTCACATCTCTGCGCGCGTACCAGGTACTGAGGATGAGTTTTTAATCAATCCGTACGGGATGTTATTTGAAGAGATTACCGCCTCTAGTTTGGTCAAGGTCAATAAAGCAGGCGAAAAAGTAGCACCATCAGAGTTTGAGGTTAATCCAGCTGGATTTATCATTCATAGTGCTGTGCACGAAGCTCGTGATGATGCGCATTGTGTTATTCATTTGCACACAAATGATGGCGTTGCCGTCTCAGCGCAAGAAAAAGGCCTGCTACCTATCTCGCAACAATCATTATTTCCGCTATCTAACTTGGCATACCACGACTACGAAGGCGTCGCATTAAACCCTGAAGAAAAGGTTCGTTTGGTTGCTGATCTAGGTGATGCTCACTTTATGATTTTGCGTAACCATGGTCTGCTCACTTGTGCCGATACGGTCGCCAATGCGTTCTTGTACATGTATATCATGCAAAGAGCGTGTGAGATTCAGATCAAAGCGCAGAGTGGGGGCGGTGCATTGACGCCAATACCAGCACAAATATTGGCTGGTATCCAAGCTGCATCAGAGCAGGTGACTAGAGGAGCAAATGGTGATATCGCATGGCCTGCTTTATTAAGAAAGCTGCGTCGTACTGACCCATCATTTGAGGAGTAAATCTCTAATGATAACTCTTGATGAGTGGCAACGGCAGGGGCAATATGAATCCATTAACGGGCATCAAATATTCACTCGGTATGCAGGGGATAAAAGTGCGCCTGTATTGCTATTGATTCATGGTTATCCTAGTGCCAGTTGGGACTGGGAGGGTATGTGGGATGCGCTAACCGAACATTATTATGTCATCACTCTCGATATGCTAGGGTTTGGGTTGTCAGATAAACCCAAAAACGCGCGCTATCTAATCAGTGAGCAGGCCGATATTTATCAAGCGGTTTTGCAAAAACTGGGTGTTAGTGATTATCATATATTAGCGCATGACTATGGTGATACAGTGGCTCAGGAATTGCTAGCCAGACAAGTAGAAGGGAGCGCTGAGCGACACATCGCTAGCGCATGCTTCTTAAACGGTGGTCTGTTTCCTGAGACGCACAAACCTATCTTGGTACAGAAGCTACTGCTATCGCCATTGGGTCCTCTGGTATCGAAGCTGATTAATAAGCAGAAATTTGCGGGCAGTCTACAACGGATATTTGGCCCCGACACGCAGCCCACAGTAGAGGTGATAGACACGCTATGGCAGCTGTTAAATCACAATGATGGATTGGGTGTGATGCATAAGCTGATTAACTATATGCCCCAACGTCAGCAGTACCGCGAGCGATGGGTAGGTGCGATTATCGACAGTACTGTACCGGTGAAATTGATCGCAGGTGCCAAAGATCCTATCTCAGGTCAGCATATGATTGCTCGTTATCGTCAGTTGATACCCAATGCTGATATAACCAATATGCCTATGCTAGGCCATTATCCGCAGATAGAAGATGCGGCAGCGATCACAGCGGCCTATCTACAATTTAGACGCAGTGTTCTGTAAATATAGTTCAATCTAACAAACGCAGGGCATCAAATGGTGCTCTGCGTTTTTTTGTTCTCTTATCATCTTCTAACTCTTAAAAAAATGCATAAGTCTAAATGAGACTAATATCCGTGAGCGTAGTCACAGAGCTGTGCAAAAGGTTTTTGATAAAATGATCACCAAAAAACGGCTAATTATCATTAAATGGCCTATATACATAGTGCTACAAGATACTGATGACTTGATAAAAAGGTATTTTGAAAAACTTGAGGTTTTGGAGCGTAGTCTAAGAGACTATCTTTTAAGTATATTATGAGAATATAAAGTACTCGAGTAAAACCTAACAGATATAACTATCCTTAAAAGCTGTTATAAGTGGTTCCATTATACCAGTCTGTTTTAAGTAGTCTGTTAATAGGCTTAAAGGGTGAAATAACTGGTTTCGTTGGGGTATACTTAAAAAATGGTGATAATATATGGAAATGGCTATAGATTTCAAAGATGTTGATACAGTGGACAGAATGCACAAAAAATTAAAGCATGCTTTCGGCTTTCCAAACTTTTATGGAGCTAATATTCACGCTTTAATTGACTGCTTAGGCGACATACGATATCCAGAATACGGCATGTCAGAGGTCATTATAGGAGAAAATGAAGTGTTAAATCTAACAATCAAAAATTTTCCTTATGAAAATAAATTAATTATTAGGGCGTGTTGAACATTGTGAATAAAACGATGGCAAAAAAATAGCAAACGGTTAGTCTTTAAGTTCTCACACAAAAAAGACATCGTTTGCTATGCCTCGTACAATGCTCAAAGATCAACACTGGACAAGACTAAGACCTATATTACTAGAACTTAATATCTATGACAAAGGGAATCTTAGACAAACAGTCGAAGGCGTATTATATCGTATGCGTGTTGGCTGTCCTTGGCGTGATCTGCCACCTTACTTTGGTAAGCCTAATACCGTCTACAAGGCTTATCAGCGCTGGTTTCGTAGCAATAAACTGATTACGCTGTTCGCTTTATTAATTAAAGACTCAGACTGTGAATGGGTATTTATCGATGGCACGCATATTAAAGCACATCAGCACAGTAATGGTGGTAATGAGGTGGAACAAGCCATTAGTAAAAGTGTGGCAGGACGCGCCACCAAGATTCATTTAGCGGTTGATGCTCACGGCAACCCTATTACTTTTATCTTATCAGATGGTACGACTCACGATGTAAAGGTGGCTCCAGACTTAGTTGATAAGATTAATTTAAGTGGGACAGACATGCTATGTGCCGATAAGGGCTATGATTCTGATCTGCTGCGAGCGCATATTGAACAAGCGGGTTGCTTCAATAATATTCCTCGAAAACAGAATACTAAGTCCACCAATAACCATATGGACTGGCACTTGTACAAGGCTCGACACTTAGTAGAAAATGCTTTTGCTAAGTTAAAAAACTACAGGGCGGTTGCAACTAGATTTGATAAGCTCAAGCAAAGTTATGAGAATACGGTGGCCCTTGCTTGTGCTTATATCTGGCTGAAATTATGAATGTTCAACACGGCCTAATATTTTTTTTCTGCAATAAAATATGTAAATAAGAAGTCTATTAACCGTCATGAAACTCCTTCAACCTCTACCATGTCAAGGTAGGTCGACGAAAATGCTTATTGTGATAATATCTTACATTCATTGACCTTTATGGCCTGTAGATATTATACGATTGAATAATCACAATGTAAATTATAATGCAATAAAATTTAACTCGTATTTAGGCACTGTATTTTTATAGTGTTTTTACCTCTACTCAAGCCCTTCTCAGAACAAAAAAACTATGTTTGTTCGTTGAGAATCTATTCTTATTACGTCTGCTATTGTCGTTTTTGAATTTCTACGTATTGTTTCTACTGCTTATTCTCTGCATAATATAAGGAGATTACTGTTCTAATCTCTGCATATCTCTGGGGAACGTATGAAGCATACTACTTATATTCATGAGCACTCAAATTGGACTGAATGGCAATGGTCGGACAAGAAGCTATTGCCATTCGTCAGTCGTGTGCGGATATTACAAGGCCATTTATTAGGAAAGCTACTAACACTAGGGTTCGATCTGAATGTTGAGGCACAATTAGATGCGGTGACCTTAGAGATTATCAAAACTTCTGAGATAGAAGGTGAGACGCTAAATGATGAGCAGGTTCGTTCTTCAGTTGCGCGGCACTTAGGGCTGGATAATGCCAGTATGCCAACCACTACTCGTGAGATCGATGCAGTGGTAGAGATGATGCTAAGTGCCACCTATCGTTATCAACAACCGTTATTATTAGATGATCTACTCGGATGGCATCGAGCATTATTTCCAAATGGATATAGTGGGCTTTATCGTATTCAAGCAGGCAGTATCCGTGATGATAGTAAAGGACCGATGCAAGTAGTGTCTGGTGGGTATGGTCGTGAGCAGGTTCATTTTGTTGCCCCCAGTGCAGATAGGTTGCCAGATGAGCTAGACAAATTTCTATTATGGTTTAATACTTCGTCAAATAAGCAAGACGATATAGATTTGGTCATAAAAGCAGGTGTTGCTCATTTATGGTTTGTGACTCTGCATCCATTTGATGATGGAAACGGACGACTAACACGAGCACTCACAGAACGAATGCTGGCAAAAAGCGATAACAGTGCCCAACGCTTTTATAGTATGTCAGCGCAAATTCTTAAACAGCGCAACGACTATTACAAAATACTAGAACGTACGCAAAAAGGTGATAAAGATATCACGGATTGGCTGGTGTGGTTTTTGCAAACGCTAGAGCAATCCCTCATTATAGCTCAAGAAACCACGGATAAAATTATCAATAAGGCAGGCTTTTGGCAGACGCATCGACAGCATGCTTTAAATGATAGGCAGGTGAAGATGTTAAATATTTTGCTGACTGATTTTTATGGCAAACTCACCACTAAAAAATGGGCGACCATGACTAAGTGTTCTATAGACACGGCACTAAGAGATATTAATGATTTAATAGAGAAGGATATGATGCAAAAATCTGTAGCATCAGGACGCAGTACGAGTTATGAGGTGGCTTTGCGATAAGGATTATGTACTTTGAGTTTGACCGTAAGGCTGTTTAATTTAAATATCCCAAGTTCAGGTTTGCTGTTACTTCAGCATCGTTCACTAAGGTCGTATTGAAATAACACTTCATTGTATGGGTTATTTAAGCTCCTAGATTCAAATAAGAAGTGCAACGTTTTAAAAGAATGAGTTGAAGAGTAAGATGTGCCGTGTTGCATTTCAAACTTCAACTCCTACATATCAGAACGTTATGAAACACTATACACATCTTACCCAAGAGCAAAGATATCAAATATCAGCGCTATTGCAAGCTAAAAAAGGCATGAGTGAAATAGCTAGAATTATTGGCTGTCATAAATCAACGGTGAGTCGAGAGATAAGGCGAAACATGGGACAAAGGGGTTATCGCCCCAAACAAGCCCATCGATTGGCAAACGCGCGCAAAGTTGTGAATAGCTCACAGATCAGCCGCTTTGGCTGGTGCTATATTGATCATCTACTCAGCAAGCACTACTCACTTGAGCAAATCACAGGGCGACTGAGAATGCTGGGTTGGCAAGAGGTCCCAAGCCATGAATCGATATATCAACACATCTATACTGACAAAAAGGCAGGGGGTAACTTACATAGCGCCCTTAGATGTCAAAAGCGCTATAGGAAACGCCGTCTGCAAGGTTATGATAGGCGCGGAAAGATAGCGAACCGCTGTGATATCACTGAGCGTCCAAGTATCATTGATACGCGCAGTCGTATGGGTGATTATGAAGGGGATACGGTGGTTGGTCGTGGACATCAAGGTGTGCTTGTCACTCTAGTGGATAGAACAACTCGAGAGACTAAGATCAAAGCGCTACCCAATCGCAAGGCAGTAGCCGTCACACAAGCTTGTATTGGCATGCTAAAAGGTGAACAGGCGTTTTGATAAAGTCTGAAAATGATCTTGGAAGACGATTTTATATAAACCCTTTATATAATATGTTATCAACTCAATTTGTGGGAGTTAGTTACAAGTAGCACTGTGAGATAATGATTGATACAATGATGGGTATGATTCCCCCAACTCGCAAAAATTTAGCAGACTCAATGAATATTAGTGTAAGTACCTTACAAAGGCGGCTCGATGAAGAAGGTACCTCATTCCAAGAAGTTTTAGAGGAAACGAGAAAG
>NZ_PJBU01000097.1:0-55575 GCF_002863645.1 Psychrobacter sp. MES7-P7E
ATTTACCAAATAGGTTAATAGATAAGTTTCATGATTTAAACTATTTTTCTACGGCGTGTCCTCATTTTAAAAATGGTGATAAAAATGAGATAAATGGCAGTCAAACAAGGAAAATAGCGCAGATAATATCGAGATATTAGTCAGCTATTTGACGCCATTTGGCAAGATTTAGCCATTTTTAACCCATTTAGATAACTATCGATTGAATTGAGGACACGCCCTAGAACCTTTTAGTCATTCACACTGGCAGGTTTGGCTTTAGCCATATTTTTAATACTGAAGCGTTCATTCATCTTTTGATAAAAACGAGCTAGGTTTTCGCCTTGCTCATTAGGATTAATCTTCAATACTTTACCAAAATCCAAGCTTAGATATAGCACGATATCCGCAAAACTTAATTGTTCACCTACTAGGTATTCACGGCTTTCTAGTATCGTCTCAAAATATGCCATGGCTTTAACAGCACGAGCAATTGATGGTGCGACGAACTCTGGCACTTGCTCAACACGTTGTGCTTTAGATGGATGACTGTGCTGAAACGCGAGCATCAAGTTATACATCACCTCAAACTCTGCAACACGGCGCATAGAGCAAACTTGCGCACGCTGTACCACATCATTACCCATGATTGAACGCTCACCGTAAACGCGATCCAGATACTCACAAACTGCCTGAGAATCATTCAGTACTGTACCATCATCTAAGGTCAAAACAGGTACGGTCTGCATTGGATTCATTTGCGTAAAGGATTCTGACATTTGCTCATTTGCCGCAAAATCAATATCGATCACATCGACATCATCCATGTCATCAACATCGATACCTTTTGAAGCCAATAAGATAAGCGCTTTACGTGGATTGGGCGCTGTACGGGTAATATATAGTTTTTTCATAGTAAACTCCTTGTAAGTTGGACTCAAAGCGACTTAGCGCTGATAGGCTTTATTATGGTTATTGCACTATAGCGTATGGTTCAGAATATCAACACGCTATATAACAGTTATAGCCTACTCTGCTCATCATAGCAAAACCTTATTGAGCTCGCTGTTCTGATGAGAGTTTGAATAACAAAAAGCCCCATAACATTCCGTTATAGGGCTTTTAATTTTTGAGCAATTCTTAATCAGTTATCAATACCACATGCATTTAACTTATTTGTTAGGCGCAGGCGTGGTACGTAAATAAGGCTTAATTTCGGTATGACCTTTAGGATAATTAGCAGCGATATCTTCGTTTTTCACGCTTGGAGGAATGATAACGTCGTCGCCATCTTTCCAATCAACAGGCGTTGCTACGTTATATTCATCAGACAATTGCATCGCATCAATCACACGGATAATCTCATCAAAGTTACGGCCACAACTGGCTGGATAAGTCAGTGTTAAGCGTACTTTTTTCTTAGGATCAATAATAAACACACTTCTGACCGTCGCTGTATTGTCAGCATTTGGATGAATCATGTCATAAAGATCTGCAACCTTGCGCTCAGGGTCTGCAATGATAGGGAAATTGACAGCAGTACCTTGGGTTTCTTCAATGTCACTTACCCAACCTTTATGATCTTCTAAACCATCAACCGATAGCGCAATTGGTTTAACATTGCGCTTCTGGAACTCACCGCCTAGTGCTGCGGTACGACCAAGCTCAGTGGTACATACTGGGGTAAAGTCTGATGGATGTGAGAAAAAAACCACCCAATGATCGCCTGCCCACTCGTGGAAATTAATATCGCCTTCTGTGGTCGCAGCGTCAAAGTTTGGTGCGGTATCACCTAAACGTAAATGTGCCATGCTTGATTCCTTAGCTATGTGAATGAACGCTTATATCGACACGTCGGCCTCGCGTTCTATTATTGTCATCGACGTGCTCAGCTATCAAATATAACATAAAGCACATCCGTAAAAACTGACTTTATCTTAACAAACTGGTTATGAATGTCTTGTGACGGATTGTAATGCGGTTATTCCATTTACCTCTAAGCTGATGGACAAATCTTTTAATGAATTTTATGGACAAGTAGCTTTGATAAATAATTAAACCACCATACCTGCATCCCATAAGCAAAATTCGCACCATAATCATACTTAACTTTATAACTGCGCACAAAAAAGCCCATTCCTAGCGTACTAGAAATAGGCTAACTTGCAAACTACTATTGTTCAGTATTATTTCAAAATATCTATTTGGATAAGGATACTTTTAAATACTAAGCCAGCATAAATTAAGCTGGCTTATAGCTATCACGTAAGCTAACGATTTGGTTAAATACTGGCTTATCCGTGCTGTGATCTTCGCTATCAGAGATGAAGTAACCTTCACGCTCGAACTGGAAACGCGTGCCAGCATCTGCATTGACCAAAGATGGTTCAACCACTGCATTTAGCTCAGTGAGCGAGTTCGGGTTTAACGCTTGATGAACATCAGCGACGCCACTTGGGTCCTCAGCACTGAATAGCTGCTCGTACATGCGTACTGTCGCTGGCACACCTTGACTGGCTGATACCCAATGAATCACGCCTTTGACCTTACGCCCTTCAGGGTTATTGCCCAAAGTAGCAGGGTCAATCGTCGCTTTTAGTTCAACGACATTGCCACTTTCATCAGTGATATGCTCAGTGACGGCTAGCACATAAGTATTACGTAGACGAATCTCTGGCTTTTCTGGAGAGAGACGCTTGTAGCCTGCTGGCGGTTCAATCTCGTAATCACCTTGATCGATGTATAGCGTCTCGGTAAATGGAATCTCACGCTCACCCATATCGACGTTAGGATGGTTCGGCTGAGTCAACCAAAGCGTCTGAGTCGCATCGTCAAAACGTGCATTAACGCTATCGGCTTTTTGCGACTCCCAGCTGCTGACCGCTTCGCTAAAGTTAGTGATGGTCACTTTTAATGGCTTTAGTACCGCCATACCGCGACCAGTAGTCGTCTCTAACGATTGACGAACGCTAAACTCTAGCAAACGGAAATCAACCACACTATCCGCTTTGGTCACACCCACACGCTCACAAAAATCACGCAAGCCTTCTGGCGTATAACCACGGCGACGCATACCAGCGACGGTCGGCATACGAGGATCGTCCCAACCGCTTACGATACCTTCATCTACTAGTTGCTTTAGCTTACGCTTACTGGTCAATGTATGATCAACGTTTAAGCGGCTAAACTCGTACTGATGCGGCGGTACGTCAAAGCCGATTTTTTCGATGACCCAATCATAGAATGGACGATGATCTTCAAACTCAAGCGTACATAACGAATGGGTAATCCCTTCTAACGCATCGGAGAGTGGATGAGCAAAGTCATACATCGGATAGATGCACCATTTATCACCAGTCTGATGATGCTCTTGATGCATCACGCGATAGATAACAGGATCACGTAGGTTCATATTTGGGCTGGCCATATCAATCTTCGCACGCAAAATAGCCTTCCCTTCAGCGTATTTACCGTCTTTCATATCATTGAACAGCGCTAGGTTTTCTTCAACACTGGCATCACGATATGGTGAAGGCGTTCCCGCTTCATTGAATGAACCACGGTTTTCTTTGATTTGTTCAGGGGTTTGCAAATCAACATAAGCGTCGCCTTGCTCAATCAACTGAATTGCCCATGCATGTAGCTGATCGAAATAACCTGAGGCATGATGCGCCTCGCCTGCCCACTCAAAACCTAACCACTGCACATCGTTTTTAATATTGTCGATGTAATCTTGCTTTTCAGCAGTTGGGTTGGTGTCATCAAAACGCAGGTTGCACACACCGCCGAACTCTTTGGCCACACCAAAGTTTAAGCAGATAGATTTTACGTGGCCTAAATGCAAGTAGCCATTTGGCTCAGGCGGAAAGCGCGTTACAATTTGCTGGTATTTTTGCGCATTGACATCGTCACGAATGATATTACGAATAAAATCGTTTTTTGCTTCTACTTTTTGTGCATTGTTGCTTGAGTGTTCACTCATCGGGCATTGCTCCTAACGCAAATTGTCAGTTCATGGTGCGTGCCATCACGCATCACAAAACGTTTAAACTAAAGTGTCAAAATAAAGCGAGGATATGAAAACTTAAATAGTGCGACCGCATTATCAAAGTTTGTCAAAAATGGGTAAAGTTGCGTTATTCTATCAGGTTTCGCAAACGCATTAACAGCCTGATACATGACACGGGATAAAAAAGCCGTTAGACTACCCGTAACTTTTTAACCACCACTCACAATAGTGCTATTTAAGGCGCTGCAATCAAAAAGGAATATCCCATGGTAGACATGCCACCAGTAGTAGAACTTGAAACTAATATGGGTGCGATCGTTATCGAACTCAACGAAGAAAAAGCACCAAAAACCGTAGAAAACTTTTTAAACTACGTAAAATCTGGTCAGTATGACGGTACAATTTTCCATCGCATCATTGATGGTTTCATGATTCAAGGCGGTGGAATGGACGCTGAGATGAATGAAAAACCAACCAATGCGCCTATCGAAAACGAAGCGGACAACGGCCTGAAAAATGACAAAGGTACTATCGCAATGGCGCGTACCCAAGATCCGCATTCAGCGACTAGCCAGTTCTTCATCAACGTAAAAGACAACGACTTCCTAAACCACTCTGGCAAAAACATGCAAGGTTGGGGTTACACCGTATTTGGTAAAGTAACAAGCGGTATGGACGTTATCGAAAAAATGCGCAGCGTACCAACGGGTCGTTTCGGCATGCATGCTGATGTGCCAAAAGAGCCAGTTGTTATCAACTCAGCAACCATCATTACTCAGTAATAGTCATTCAATAGCAGCTAGTCAGTAATAGTTACTTAGCGATAGCTGTGAATGAGCGAGCATTTTTTAATAGAGTTTATTAAATCATGCTCGTTATACGATAAGTCACGAGGACCAAGATAAATGCAAAGTTTTGATCACTTAATCACGACCCGCCCTCATCAAGTGCGGCAAGTATTGATTAGCGATTTGCATTTATCGCCTCAGGAGCCTGCCTTAGTGCAGGCTTTTTTGGCGCTATTAGATGACTGTCTCGCCCTGCCTGCGCTCAAACGCCTTTTTATATTGGGTGATTGGTTTGAGGTGTGGCTAGGTGATGATACGTATTTATCGTTGTCAGAAGACGAGAAGATAGCGCAATGGTTGACTCCACTTATCACCAAACTCAAGCAGTTACGTATCAATGGCTGTGAGATATTGGTCATGCATGGCAATCGTGACTTCTTGTTGGGTCAGCCGTTTTGTAATTTGTTCGGTGGTGAGCTTATCAACGAGCCATATACTTTGCCTGTTGGTCAGCAGAATTACCGCTTAGAACACGGTGACGCACTCTGTACTGATGATAAAAAATATCAGTTCTTTCGCAAAATTATGCGTAACCGTTTAACTCAGTGGTATCTGCTCAATAAGTCATTAGAAAAACGCTTGGCAATTGCAGACAACATGCGTAAAAGAAGCCAACAGAATAATGCGAACAAAGCTGCGCATATCATGGACGTGAATGATAAAGCCGTACGTCAAGCCATTACTACTAGCGATGCATTGTTGCACGGACATACTCATCGACCAGACATTCATCAGGCGACGGCTGATAAAAAGCGCTACGTGCTTGGCGACTGGCGATTTTTAGATAAAGACACCCGCCAGCCGAAAGTTAGCGCCGTGATTGGCGCAGTGACAGATGACCAGCATTCAAATGACGGTTTTAGTAGTAACGATTTAAGCAATAATGATGCTGGGTTTGAATTGTTTGAGTTTACAATGCTTGTTTGACTTGATCGTTGAACCTATCTAAAAAACAAAAGGGTCTGTTAAAATATCAACAGACCCTTTTTATTTTTTACTACAATTCTTTTACTACACTTTTAAATAGCTTATCGCTTGCCAGTTTTTTAAGGTATTAGCTTAAAGAAATGCTGACGGTAATGCTTTAGCTCACGGATAGAGTCACGAATATCGTCTAGGGCTAAATGACTGCCACCTTTTTCGAAGTTCTTTAAGATATCAGGACGCCAACGGAAACACAGCTCTTTGATCGACGACACATCAAGATTGCGATAATGGAAGAAACGCTCAAGCTCTGGCATTTGGCGCGCCATAAATCGACGATCTTGGCAGATAGAATTACCGCACATTGGCGACTTGCCACTATCAACCCATTTATTCAAAAACTTGATGGTCTCAGCTTCGGCTTCTGCCAATGTCACCGTACTACGACGCACACGATCGACCAATCCTGACTGACCATGCTGCTTAGTATTCCAGTCATCCATCTTATTCAAGACTTGATCTGATACCTTGATAGCAAACACAGGTCCTTCAGCAAGTACATTCAAATCTTCGTCAGTAACGACAGTAGCAATCTCGATAATCTCATCGTTTAAGGTATCAAGTCCGGTCATTTCTAAATCAATCCACACCAGCCCTTTTTTGCCTTGATTTTTGATTTTAATCTTGTTGGGATGGTCACCGGTAGTCATACAATATCCTATGGTCATTAAATTTTGGGACAGTTTTAAACATAATTTAAAAAACGTATTGCGGTTGAATACTCATATTCAGGCAGGTTTGTCATGCACTGATTGATTCAAAAAATCTAGCAATCAGCCAAAATATTACAAAACCACTGTCTGCCGCAGACGCTTTAGGCTGTATGTTAGCAAATTTTCACGCTACACTTAGCAATATTTTTATAATAGGTCAAAAACCCATGGCATTAATCCGGCAACGCAAACTGACTAAACAACAGATTCGTCGCATCGACAAGCAGCAACTGTCCAATCAAGATAGTATTGATGACAGTTTGATGGATGGCGTGGTCATGGCGCATTACGGTAAGCAACTAGAAGTACAAGTCACTAGCCTGCCAGCTGTCATACCTGAGCAGCCAGAGATTGCACCTGATGATCCTGAGCCGTTTTGGCAAACGCTTGAATTGAATGATATTTGGCGCTGTCATGTGCGTACCAATCTACCGATGCTAGCTGCTGGCGATCAAGTGCGCTGGAATGCCGACTCTAATACTGGCTTTGGTCGTATCGAAGCGGTCAAACCGCGTACATCGCTGGTTTCTCGTCCTGACCGCTATCATAAGCTCAAACCTGTTGCCGCCAACGTCGATATTTTGGCGATTGTTTTTGCGCCACTGCCTGCCGCCGCACCAACGTTGATCGATCGCTATCTCGTGGTATGCCATCATGCAGGTGTCAAACCACTATTGGTACTCAACAAAGCCGATTTATTGGCAGCAGAAAACGGTGTGGATACCAATGAGTTATTGGCACAATATGCCGCGCTCGGTTATGAAAGTGTTCTGACTTCGGTCGATTGCCCTGAAAACATCGCTGAGAGCGATGAGCAAGAAGGCCTTGATGAACTAAAACGCTATATAGATAAAAAGCTGGTCATCTTCGCGGGTCAATCTGGTGTCGGCAAAAGCAGCTTAATCAATGCCCTTCTGCCTGACTCTGGACAGAGCGTCAATATCATTTCGCAAAACTCTAAGCTCGGTCAGCACACCACGACGACCAGTCGACTGCTGCCATTCAACCCCGAAGACCTCACTCAAGGCGGTATCGTTGATACACCAGGGATTCGTGAATATGGTATTTGGCATCTTACTCCTGACGATATTATTTCAGGCTTCGTTGAGCTAGCACCATTGGCCGGCGGTTGCCAATTCCGTGACTGTCGCCATACTCACAACAGCAAAGGCTGCGCACTATGGCAAGCCGTAGCTGATGGTGAAGTATTGCAGCGCCGTGTTGAAAACCTCGTCACGCTACGAGAAGAGGCAGATACTAAGCCTTATTAATATTTGGCTTGTTAGTGTCCGTCTTAATTAAACACGGTCTTGTGAGTAGATATTTTTATTAGGCTAAGAAGATCCATAGATAAGTACAATAACCGCCCAATTATTGCCCATGTCATCGCCCGTTTACTATAGATGGCCTTATCGGTATAATAGCGCCTTGTTCAATATCATTGGGCTGTCTTCTCAGCTTAATAGAACACTTATTTTTTTGGAGGTATGGTTTGGATCGTGCGCTGGAATTTGTGGGCAACCACCCGTTTTTATTTGGTATATTAGCCGTACTTGCTATACTGTTTTTTACGATTGAAAACAAACGTAGCGGTAGAAAAATATCGCCTAACACGCTTGGCATGATGGTCAATTCTCAGAACGCGCAACTTATCGATATTCGCGCTAAGAAGAAGTTTGAATCAGGATATATTCAAGGCAGCCGCAACATACCGTTCACTGACCTCAAAGACCGCTTAGAAGAGATTCGCGCGATTGAGCAGCCGGTGATTATCATCTGCGACATGGGCGTCCAAGCAGGCGCTGCGATTCAGATGATTGGTAAAGATAGTGTCTATCGCTTAGAGGGCGGTATTGGCGGCTGGCAAGGCGCTGGCATGCCATTGGTTGGTGTAAAAGACGCCAAAGCAAAGGCTAAAGGTAAAACAAAACCAAGTCTAAGCAAGTAATAGACCTGTATAGGCGCTTAAGTGAAGCGTTTATACACATCGCTTAGCTGATGTTTATGCGACCTGATTAACGTTATCAGCGCTACCAACGCTATAAAGAAGACACCTTTTTATTGGGTGTCTTTTTTTGTGGTTTATTTTTTATATTCTATTTACCACGTTTTATAGCACTAAAATACGTTTTGAGCCAAAACGGCTTGAATTTGTCATGCCCATCCCCACTTTAGTAATGAGCATCACCGAATGCATTTTTACTTTACTCGTTGATAACAGACTATACCAACGCTTAGACTATGATAATTTATCATGCTCTTTATAATACGTTTGTTATCTCATAAATTTATAAATAAGGATTTATCATGACTGTATCTGTGAAAGTTTACACTACCCCTATCTGCCCATACTGCTCAAACGCCAAACAACTACTAAAAACCAAAGGCGTTGATTATGAAGAAATCGGCATGCATGATATGAGCAGCGAAGAGCGCCAAGCGTTAATGAAAAAAACCAATAATTACCGCACTGTGCCGCAAATCTTCGTTGGTGAAACCTTTGTCGGTGGTTTTGATGAGCTCAACCAAATGAACCAGCAAGGCAAACTTGACGAGCTATTGGCAGGTTAATCTGCTACCTTTCTTTACTGTCTGTCTTTACTTATGTAAAGATAGGCAGTGGCAGGTTTTAATAGAGCAGTAAGAAGTAATGATAAAAAATATCGAGACAATACCAAAAAATAGTCTCGATTTATATTACAATGAACTTTTATTAAAATGACGATTTGCCCAATCATTTGATTTAATTTTAGAGGATTTACCATGGCTGAAGAACAAGCACAACCACAATTGGCACTAGAACGCATCTACGTAAAAGACATGTCACTTGAAGTCCCAGGCGCTAGCGTATTCACCAAAGAGTGGAACCCAGAGCTTGATATTAACTTGTCTAGCAACGCTGAAAAACTAGATGACGATCATTATCAAATCATCCTAACTGTGAGCGTTACTGCCAAAAATGCGGAAGAAGCAGCATTTATCGCTGAAGTGCATCAAGCAGGTATCTTCTTACTAAAAGACATTCCAGAAGATCAAATCGGTCAAATCTTGGGTGCATACTGCCCTAACGTGTTGTTCCCATATGCTCGTGAAGTCATCAGTGACATCGTGACGCGTGGTAGCTTCCCGCAATTGCTACTAGCACCTGTAAACTTTGATCAAGCATATGCACAGAGCCAGCAGCAAGCACAAGTTGATGCTCAAGGTAACGCATAAGCATTAATTAAAATATATGAGCTTTATCAGTCACATGTTTTGATAAAAAGGCCGTTTACTTATAATGAGTAAGCGGTTTTTTTGTGGGTATGTTTTATGAGGCATAAAATCATCAGCCATAAAAAAACCCTGTTATTAAACAGGGTCTTCAACAACTACATCGACTGCTAAATCAATTAGCTAACATCGATAATTAGCCTTTTAGTGCAGATAGGATTTGCTGCTTAACGTCATCGATACCTTGCGTACCATCAAACTTGTCATAGTTAGGCGCATCATCGCCTTCTTTAGCTTTGTCTTGGTAAAAACCAACCAATGCTGATGTTTGCTCATGATAAGTAGATAGACGGTCACGAATAGTCGCTTCTTGGTCATCTTCACGCTGGATGAGCGCTTCACCAGTGACGTCATCGATGCCTTCAACCTTTGGTGGATTGTGATCGACATGATAAACACGACCTGAACCTGGATGCTGACGACGGCCAGACAAACGGCTCACGATTTCGTCATCAGGTACGCTGATTTCGATAACATGGTCGATAGCAACATCAGCGTCTGCAAGTGCTTGCGCTTGAGGAATAGTGCGCGGGAAACCATCTAGGATACAACCATTCACGCAATCAGGCTTAGCGATACGCTCTTTCACTAGGTTGATAATGAGGTCATCAGAAACCAAACCACCAGCATTCATGATATCTTTGGCTTTTTTGCCAAGCTCGCTACCTTCTTTAATTGCTGCACGTAGCATGTCGCCAGTTGAGATCTGTGGAATATCATATTCTTTAGAAATAAACTGGGCTTGGGTACCTTTACCGGCGCCTGGTGGTCCTAGTAAAATAATACGCATCATTACACGACTCTCCTTAATAGATAGGATTTTGGGATTAATAAAACTCTGGGATTAGTTGTTTGCAAAGCTACCTTACCTTGTGGCCCTGCAAAGCTCAAGTATTTTCATTATTGATGTGACAAGTTGGCATGACTTATCTGTTCATACATGGTCAATTCAAGATAAAAAGCAGCAGTATTGACTGCGTTTGGAGTGCCCATTTATATATCTGGGTTACCTTTATATCTCTTTTAATCAAGTCAATCATAACACTGCTGCTCGCGTCCATACTGAGCAACAGCGTCTATATAATAAATACCATTAGCGTCCAGTATTTATATTACTACTATGGCTATGGAACTTGCTGATTTATTTCCACGTTGACCTGATTTTGTTCTGCGCTGATAACCACTGGATTACCCGAGAGGTCGCCTGACTCTGCGGTAGCATTGCCACTATGACTGATACGAGCGATGACCGCTAGCTGTACTTTATCAGAACGAGCCGACCCTAGGGTACGCTCTGGCATCATAGCATCAAGATCACTTAGGCTAATAACCGCTTCGCCTTGTTTGATATTGCTAATCGGTAGACGCTTAGCCGCAAATGGTGGACCACCTTTCACGTCACGTATCGCTACAAACAGCGTATCGTCAGCTTTTACCAATGGTAACAGACTAGCATTTATTTTGACTGTCACTTCGACGCCTTCAGAGGCTTGCTGTTGCTGCATCACCACATTAGCGCTAAGCTCATCTAGACTTGATAGCGCTTGCGTATGATCACCTGGTTTGGCCGCGATACTGTCACGCAGACGTTTAATCCAGCCTTGCGCTTGATCGAAGTTACTAGCACGGGCTTCACCCATCGCCATAAGCATTTGTGCGCCCTCATGCTCTGGGTTTTTGGCCAGTATGTTTTCTAACACTCGGCGGCTATTGGCATCTAACTGACCCTTATTAGCAAAGAAACTAATCTGCGCATAAGTGGTCGCAATCTCTTCGTTATCAGGTGATAGACGATAAGCGCGCGACAAAGCCTCTAATGCCGAATCAGTCGCCTCTAATGACAAGAACAGCTCCGATAGGCGCATCCAGCGATTGTAGTCGCTAGCATGACGATAGACGTTAGTCTGCATGGCACTAATCAGCTGATTACCATCTTCAATTGCCCAAGCCGGTGGCTGATCGATTCTACCTGTTAATAGATCGTCTGCCACTTGACCGACTTTGTCCTCAGCAGCCCATAGCTCAAATACAGGTGTGCGATCACCGACCATCAGATATGCCATGGCCGTTAATACAGGCACCCAAACCATAATAATCAATCGGCTTTTGATACCTGGCGTAACCATCGGTGACACTTCACGCTGAGCATCCAAAAGCTGACGTTCAAGCTCAAGCTTCTGGTTTTGATAGTGATGGTCATCAATGATACCACTGTCTTTGTCTGTTTTCAGCTCTGCTAGTCGCTCACGAAACACAGCAACGTTGATATCCAGCAGTTGATTGTCCACAGGCATGCTATGCGAACGCGGTGCTCTTAACCACGGCTTAATGGTGATAACACCCAATAAAAGAGCGACAAGTAAACTTAGCGCAATAAATAAGCCAACAGTAGAAAATATGGTCATTTTTTGCCCCCAAGGCTTGTAGTGTCGTCTTTGTCATCGTTATTGGCTCGTGACAATAAGCGATCAAGTTCTGCTTTTTCAGCGGCAGACAACGCTTTGACATGGTTGTCTACTGCTACACCACTCTCGCCGCTGGCGACAAGCTGACGGCGTTTACTTTGCCAAAACCAACCGGCCAATAAAACGATCAATAATAATGGTGGGAAAAACCATAAAATCCATGTTGAAGGACGTACTGGCGGCTTATAACTTATAAAATCACCATAACGCTCTTGCATATAGGCTCGAATTTCGCCATCACTACGACCATCTTTTATCAAGTCATAGGTTTTTTGCTTTAAGTCTTGGGCAATGGGTGCATCAGACCCTGCCAAGTTTTGGTTTTGACATTTCGGGCAGCGCAGCTCTTCGATAAGACCGCGGTACTGGGCTTCTTGTTGCACAGAATCAAAATCGTAGACATCAATGGCAGCAAAGCTTGCCATGCTGAATAGACAAGCGATAAACAAGCTTACTAACTTTATGGTCGCGTTTCTTATTTGGTAGGCTATCATTTGCACGCCTCCGCAATTTGGCTCGGATCTGGACTGACACCATTATTACTAGCGTCATTGAGTACCATTAAGCAAGGCGTAATACGACTTTGCCAATTGCTCTCATTGATCTCACCGATGATATGCTGACGAATAATCCCATCACCATCGACGATGAAAGTCTCAGGTGCACCAGTCAGACCCAAATCTAGAGCAAACTGCCCTGACAAGTCTTGAATAGACATAGAGAACGGGTCGCCACCGCGATTCAGATACCCTAACGCATCACCAATATCATCTTTGTAGTTTACGCCCACTAAGTTAACACCGCGCTCTTCTAGCTTCATTAGAAAAGGATGCTCAATGATACAAGTTGGACACCAAGAGCCCCAGATATTCATGAGGAATGGCTTATCTGGCAAGTTGTCATTGGTCATGATACGACTCGTATCTGATAATAACGGCAACTCAAAGGCAGGTACTGGACGCTCAAGCGCTGTATTGGTCACGATATCAGTCGGTTTGCCCAAACGCATATAGAGCATAGCGACCAAACCAATAAAGATAACCAGCGGAATCAAAAACCCAATTTTAAGTTTTTTCTTAGTTTTTACTTTATTGCTGCTTGGTGTTTTGATCTCGTTGACAGATTCTTGCTGAGCTTTTTTATCAGATTCATTGTTTGAGGTAGTCATATTAACGCTCCCCTATCTTTGTAGCTGACGTATCCAAATCCGCAACCGTCGCAAAGCCTGATTTTTTGGCCGCGATTTGCGCAGGTGTTTTGGTTTTTTTAATACGGTAACGATTGTCTAGCATACTGAGCAATGCACCGAACGCCATGATAAGCGCACCCAACCATATCCAGCGGATAAGCGGTTTGACATAGATACGGAAAGCCCATTCATTGCTATCTTCAGCAATTGGCTCACCAAGTGCTACGTACACATCGCGCATCAGATTGGCATCAATCGCAGCCTCCGTCATCGGCATCATACTGATGATATAGTTACGCTTTTCAGGATATAACGTGGTCACTTCTTGACCGTCTTTACTGACTGTTACTTCTGCTTGCGTAGCGTCAAAGTTACTGCCTTTTACTTCACTAAAGCCTTTCACCGTAAAGTCATAGCCTTGCACATTGACATTATCGTTAGGCCCTAGTGCCACATCGCGCTCAATACTCAACGTACTGGTAAATGCCACGCCGATAACTGCAATGATAACGCCAATATGAGCGGTCTGTTGACCCCAATAACTTAGACGCAACTGACGTAAGCCGTTTAAGCGACTTGGTGCATTTTTGGTCTTGTCTTTGAAATCGACAACCATCCATAACAACACCCAAAAGCTCACAGCCAATGTGACACCGATATTTAACATCGCTGATGGACTGGTGAAATAGGTGATAATAGCGGCTAATACCAAACTGCTCACCGCGATAACCATACCAGCACCCAATAACGGGCGGCTGTCTTGTTTCCAGCGGATATTAGAGCCCATACCCATCGCCACCAGTAGTAGCCATGTCAACGGCACAAATAGAGCGTTAAAGTATGGAGGGCCAACAGATACCTGACCTAAATTAAAGGCATCAGCAATAATAGGATAGAGCGTCCCAAGTAGTACCACTAAGGTTGAAATTAGAATAATAACGTTGTTAATTACCAAAAATGATTCACGTGAGATAAGTCGATACTGACTCTCGACCGTCAAACGCCAACCACGTACCGCAAACATCAGCAGACCACCACCGACGATGATACCGAGGATGACTAAAATCACTAGACCACGCGTTGGATCAGCGGCAAATGAATGCACTGAGGTGATGACACCTGAACGTACTAAGAACGTACCAAGCAAGCTAAGCGCAAAAGCAAAGATTGCGAGCATGATTGTCCATGCTTTAAATACACCGCGTTTTTCGGTGACAGCAAGTGAGTGCAGTAGCGCCGTTCCTGCCAACCATGGCATCAATGAGGCGTTCTCTACTGGATCCCAGAACCACCAACCGCCCCAGCCAAGCTCATAATAAGCCCACCATGAGCCAAGCGCGATACCAACTGTTAAGAAACCCCAAGCAGCCAATGCCCATGGACGCGACCAACGTGTCCATACCGCATCCAAGCGCCCTTCCCACAATGCTGCCATACAAAACGCAAATGGCACAACCATGCCCACATAGCCCATATAAAGCATCGGTGGATGAATAATCAGACCAAAATCTTGCAATACAGGGTTTAGATCTGCGCCATCAACAGGTAGATTAGGTAATGTGCGATCAAATGGTGATGAGGTAAAGATAAGCATCGCTAACATCATCATCTGCACGCCTGCCAATATCACCAGCACTCGCGCACGCATAGACAACGGTAATCCACGACTGAAGTAAGAGACCAGCGCACACCAAGTGGCCATGATGGTCATCCAAAGCAGTAGCGAGCCTTCATGCCCGCCCCATGTCGCCGACAGCTTATAGTACCAAGGCAGCAATGTATTGGAATGCTGAGTGACGTAGACGAGACTAAAGTCGTTGTAATAAAAGCCTGCCATCAGCGCAGCAAATGAGGTGATCATTGCCGCAAATTGTGCCCATGCCAGACTTGGCGCCAAACGCTGCCAAGCGACGTGGTCACGCATGACGCCAATGGTTGGTAGTACCACCTGCAAAATCGCCAATATAAAAGCGGCCAGCAAGGCAAAATAACCCAATTCTGTGATTAACATACGGTCTAACCTTGTTTACCTTGGATACAATTAAGGGTTCACCGATGGCATTGCTAGCCACTGGCAAACGCTAATAGTCCTTTATGCGGTCATAGTTTACGGTTAAAAACTGAGGTTTCAATTGCTGTAGAAGCACATAAAACCCGCTACTATCATTGTGACGTATCAATATGAATGATTGATACAAAATGCTTATCTGTTGTTAATTTTACATTTTTTTTAGTTATTCAAAGCTTATTCAACACTGCCGTTCATGACTAATTAAAAATACTTATTGATGCATTATTGCATCGAGGGGAAAAATACTAACACTAAATGCAACCAACCTGCTAGAAAACCAGTCAAACCGCCCAAAACAATCAACGTCATCTCATCCTCACGGAAAGCGGGACGCAATAGGTTCTGAAACTCATTTGGCGTTAGCGCACGTATTCTATCGCGGAATAGACCAAATATCTTACTGGCTCGGCTTTCATTTAGCTCAGGATCTCGCAGTGGTACCATCGTTGCGACAATAGATTTGTCGATAATGGTATTTTTGAGTTGTCCATAATCACGGCGTCCCAATCCCACACGTAATGTCGTACTAATCACTGGTGACTCTAGCACCGTATATAGATGTGACTTCATCAAATCACGTGTTTGCGCTGAGCGATCACCATACATCATCTCATTCATGATATTTTCTAGAGTGACCAAATCTTTTACCACAATCTCAGCAAAAACCTCAGAAACTTCCTCTTGGCGCTTCATGAAGCCGCCTTGTAAGCGATACTTTGCGATATGCGGTATGACGGGTTTGATAAATGGAAAGCGGCTCTGCACCGAAAACAGCTTCAAATAAGGGATGAAGTGCGGCTCTACTGGATTAAACACCATCCAAATGGCAATCCAATTGGTGAGAAAACCCCAAATCGCAGCAAAGAACGGTACGGTCCAATGCTGCGGCACCACCAAAAATATAAACATCTGGATAATACCAAATACCAGACCAATCAAAGCACTGATGTGCCAGATAAAATCGATCTCTTTTTGCCCAACCTTTAGAAACATATTCACCATCAGGCGACGATCGTTTTCCATGGTATTGACAATCATTTTGCGCATATCGACCAAGTCTTCGACATGATAAGTCAAATCTGTCACAAGCGACTGCATAATACTGGGTAGCTCTTTATGGGCTTGCGCATAGACACGGCGCTTTAGGGCGTAAGGTAGATTGCCCCACAATGCTGGCGAGTGATCCAGCATAATCTCATCAATCAATGGCTCAAGATTTTTGTCTACCGTATCAGTAACAAATATCGCCATTTGCTCAGGCTCCATCGCCTTAAAAAACTCATCAAGCGAACCGAGTTTTGAGAGCGTCTGGTCAACGATAACCCCAGATATCTTGCCCGCTTTGCGCGGAACAATACCTTGCCAACCGATACCTGGCAGCCCAAAAAATGGGAAGTTAGGAATACGAATACCCCAAAACTTGACCGGATAAAACAGCATCTTGAGCGCCATCCACACATGTACCCAAGTGACGAATGCCGTCACTGGTGGGATGGTCAGCATGGCAAAAAACTCTGGGTGTTCAGCTATCGTCTGCCATAATGAATTTACGTCCATGACTTATTTAGTCCCTGACAGGTTGATTGTCGTTGCTAATACTGTCGCTACTGATAACGAGACTTTAGCAAAATGAGAACGTTTCAAAAGACGCTCCGCCCATAATAACTACTATAAAATAAATCGCCTGATTTTAGCATACTTGCCATTTATTAGCACATATAGACCAGCGGCAAGTTGTGACTAAAGATGACATGGTTCGTATCGTCTATTAACCAATAAAAAACTAAATATAATCCAGGGCTTGGTCAGTAGATAATCAATACAAAATATATGACTGAGTACTGCGTCTGCTCATTTGTTCTGTTATAATTTGTAGTGCAATAACAAAGACTACCTGCGTATAAATGACTGCATGACGATTTCACACCATACCCTTCTATGTGATTGAAACCATTTGCATTATCTTTTAGACTCACCGCACTTTGGTTAACCAACCTGCCCTCTTATTTTTCTTTTATTGACTCACTGACCGTTTGGGCTCTGATCTTCTATGAATAAACCGATAACTCCCAATACCGAACAGGTCAACAGTACCTTTACCAATCGTATTATCATCTTTGGGATTATAATATTGATTGGTTTGGGCGGTTTGATAACACGTTATGGGTATTTGCAAGTCTACGCTCATGATCAGTACACAACGCAAGCCGATAACAACCGTATCAAACTGATATCTGCGCCGCCTAGTCGTGGGTATATCTATGATCGTAACGGGGTAATACTGGCAGACAATCAGCCTGTATTTACAGCGATGCTCAGCCCTGATGAGGTCGAAGACCCTGAGCGCACGTTGCATCTGCTTGCGCCGATTTTTGATTTAACCGATACAGATATCACTGATATCTTGGCGCGTCTAAGTAAAAATAAAAATGACCCTGTGACGATTAAGATCGATTTAACAGAAGCACAGTTGGCTCAGTTTAGTGAGCGTAAGCCATTCTTCCGTGGAGTTTCTATCCAAAGCAAGCTTACGCGCTCTTATCCTTATGATGAGCTGTTTGCCCATGTCATCGGCTATGTTGGGCGTATCAATGACAAAGAGTCAAAGCGTATCGATAAAGACCGTTACGCTGGTACTGACTTGATTGGTAAGATTGGTATCGAAGACTACTACGAAGATATTTTGCTTGGGCAACCGGGTTATCAATCGGTAGAAACAGACGCACATGGCAATATCTTACGCCAATTGGATACCAAGCCGCCGATAGCGGGTAACGATATTACGTTGAGCTTGGATTATGGTTTGCAAACCATCGCCCAGCAGCAACTTGATGGACGCCGCGGTGCAATCGTTGCGATAGACCCAAAAAACGGTGATGTATTGGCATTTGTTAGTAATCCAAGCTATGACCCTAACCCTTTTATATCAGGTATTTCTTTTAAAGATTACGACGATCTGCGTGAAGATTTAGATCAGCCCTTGTATAACCGTGCGCTACAAGGTACCTACCCACCTGGCTCTACTATCAAGCCATTTGAAGGTTTAGGCGGTATTCATTATGGTCTACGCGATTGGAACAGTACTATCTATGACCCTGGTTATTTTAGCTTACCTGGTGATACGCATCGATTCCGCGACTGGAAACGTGGCGGTCATGGCACGGTAGATCTAAAAAAATCCATCGCGATGTCGGTCGATACTTATTATTATAAGTTGGCCTATGAGATGGGTATTCAGCGTCTGCATGACTGGATGGTGCGTTTTGGTTTTGGTGAAGATACTGGTATTGATTTGCCTAACGAAAAATCAGGCATCATGCCATCACCAAAATGGAAAAAAGACACTTACGATAAAGACTGGCTACCGGGCGAAACCATCTCTGTCAGTATTGGACAAGGGTATTTCTTGGCGACGCCGCTACAGATTGCCAACGCTACAGCCATGACAGCCAGTAAAGGTCAGCATATCACCCCGCACTTATTAAAGAGCAGTGACGGCGCCGCAGACGTCAAAATCATCACTAAGCCAGATGGCAAAATCGACTATAACGGTAAGCCGTCCGACTGGTTGCGTATGCATGATGCGATGGAAAGCGTGGTAGAAAACGGTACAGGACGCGGTATCTATACCCCGCGCTATCGTATCGCTGGTAAAACAGGTACTGCACAGGTGAAGTCTATCGCGCAGGGCAAGCGCTATGACAAGTCAGCAATCGATAAGCGCCACTGGGATCACGCTTGGTTTAATGGTTTTGCGCCAGTAGAAGACCCGCAGATTGCCCTTGCAGTATTGGTTGAAAATGGCGGCGGTGGTAGTGCTGTTGCAGCACCTATTGGCCGTGCTCTGTTTGACTACTGGGTATTACAACGTAAGACAGATCCTGTGCTGCCACCTTCTGCTGATGAGCTAAAAGTCATTAAACGCCAAAAGGCTTTTGAAAAAGCCATGCGTGATGCCATTCGTGATAAAGAAGCAAAAGCATTGGAAGAGAAAGAAGCCGCGGAAGCTGAAGCGGCAGCAGCGACGTCTGAGTAACTAGACGTTTAAGTACTTAATAGTATAAAAAGCAAAACCTAGCAAAGAATTGGTAAGCGAGACACAATAATGAAAAAAGCCTCAAATGGACGCGCACCAAAGAACAACCGTAAGGCGAAAAGTGCGGCAGTGGGTGATGTGCGCATCATTGGTGGTCAGTTTAAACGCCGTATTGTAAGTTTCATCGATGCAGATGGCCTGCGCCCGACCCCAGATCGCTTGCGGGAGACTTTATTTAACTGGCTACTCGCTGACATTCATGATGCCCATGTACTCGATAGCTGTGCTGGCAGTGGCGTACTGGGGTTTGAAGCGCTATCTCGCGGTGCGGCCCACACAACATTTATCGAAATCAATCCAGCACAAAGCAACATGCTACGTCAGAGTGCTGAGCAATTACGTCTTGAAGCTGCTGCTTATCAAATCTTCACTGGCACTGCTGAGCAAGTATTACGTCAAGAGCATCTGACTGCACGCCCCTTTGACATCGTATTTATCGATCCACCTTATGCTCAGGATTTATGGCAGCCTATTTTGACTGCGCTTATTACCAATACCTTAATAAATACTAAAACACTAATTTATTTAGAAGCTGATAAAGATTTGGCAGCACAGCTTAAGCAATTGGAAGCGTCACTAAATGAGAATTTAGACCCTCAATCGAGCGTTACTCAGCAACTAATCGCTTTTGAATGCTTGAAACAAACCAAAGTCGGACAAGTTGTTGCTGGACTTTATCGTCTATCATCGTCATAATTGTCGGGTTAATGAAAGCCGTTAACATATTTTACAAATGTTTAGAACCGCTAAAAACTGGCCGACGCTGCAGTTTAATGTATATAAGGCGAAAATAAACCCCAATGCAGCTTGCAAGCGTAGGCGCTACTGCTTATAATGTGCAGTCTGTTTTTTGAGAGCCCCGTTCCCAGCTAAACTCTCAACGAATTCTAATTTTAAGGTTTTATCATGAAAACACTTAGTGCAAAACCAGCTGAAGTGACCCATGACTGGTATGTCGTAGATGCTGACGGCAAAACCCTTGGTCGCTTAGCCACTCAAATCGCAACTCGCTTACGTGGCAAGCACAAGCCTTCTTTTACTCCGCACGTTGATACTGGTGACTTTATTGTTGTCATCAATGCTGACAAAATCACGGTAACGGGTAAAAAAGCACAAGACAAAAAGTACTATCGTCACAGTGGCTACCCAGGTGGTATTAAAGAAACCAACTTCAATAAGTTGCTTGCACATAAGCCTGAAGATGTTCTACACAAAGCAGTTAAGGGTATGCTTCCAAAGGGCCCTCTTGGCTATGCGATGATCAAGAAGCTGAAACTTTATGCGGGTACTGATCATCCACATACTGCACAGCAACCTAAAGAACTAGACATCTAAGGATATACTTATGGAACGCAATTACGGAACTGGTCGCCGCAAGACGTCTACTGCTCGTGTATTTTTATCAAAAGGTACTGGTAGTATCGTTGTTAACGGTAAGCCACTTGACGAATACTTCAGCCGTGAAACTTCACGCATGGTTGTACGTCAGCCATTAGAACTACTAGACTCTGCTAACGCATATGACTTATATGTAACTGTTGCAGGCGGTGGTATTAGTGGTCAAGCTGGCGCAATCCGCCACGGCATCACACGTGCATTAATCGAAGCTGACGAAACTTTGAAGCCTGCCCTAAAAGCAGCTGGTTTTGTTACTCGTGATTCACGTCAAGTTGAACGTAAGAAACTGGGTCTACGCAAAGCACGTAAACGTCCACAGTTCTCAAAACGTTAATCAAAACTCTCTCTTATCTTTTTGCTGCTGTTGTCTTTTTCTCAGAGCTTCAGTAGCAAAGTTAAATAAGAGTCTGGTTTTGCAAAACCTTATAAGCTGGTCACAGCTTATAAGGTTTTTTTATGCCTACTGATAGCACTTTAATTGTCTTAATCAAACCAGCTTTGTCTTACAGCGATAATTAACATGAGTGCCTTGTTTCGACACTACAAAGTAGAGCGTCTGTAGAAATTCTAACTTGCAAAGCATTAAACGCTACCCCATCATATCAGTAACTTTTTATTATTAGCCATGATGCCTCAAACCGTGCCGCAGAAGGATATTATGAAAGCGCCAGAACAATTCGACCCTAGCAAGCCATCTGCCAATAGCAGCGTGCCGCCTAGCATGAAACAATCGGCTAAGTCGCCTGCTATACCTGCTGGCACACCGACGATTACTCAAAATCATAAGCGTACAGCGCAAGCAGATAACAAGCCATTTCAGTGGCAGTTTTTATTACCAAAGAATTGGGGCATTTGGTTATTATTCTTAATAATGCTACCGATGATATATCTGCCGTTACGTTGGCAGTTTTGGCTAGGTCGTAAGCTTGGTATATTGATTTATAAAGCTGCTGGCTCACGTAGACGCGATACGCTAATCAATCTTAAGTTGGCTTTTCCAGAGAAGCCTGAAGCTGAACGTGAATTAATGGCCAAGCAAGTATTTGTCAATCAAGGCATTGGTGTGTTTGAAACATTATGCGCTTGGTTCCGACCCAATATATTTACTAGAACTGTATCCATCTCAGGGTTACAGCATATTGTTAATGCGCAAAATGAGCAGCGGCCAGTTATCCTGCTCGGTGCGCATTATACGATGCTAGATTTGGGCGGCCTATTATGTGCACAGTTTTTCCCTGTAGATTGTATGTATCGTACGCAAAACAATCCTTTATTAGACTGGTTTATTTATAATGGTCGTACCAATATATTTGGTAAGCAAATCTCTAGTCGTGATATGCGTAGCTTGGTTACCTCTATTAAAGCGGGACACGTCATTTGGTACTCTCCTGACCAAGACTATGGCCTCAAGCAAGGTGTCATGGCGCCATTCTTCGGTGTGCCAGCTGCGACGATTACTGCATCGCGTCGCATGGCAAAACTGGGTAGCAAAGCACAGCCACCAGCTGTCATGGCACTGCATACTTATCGGCAGACGCCTGACAATTTGCCGCGTGGTAAACGCCCACACTATCATTTAACGATTACACCAGAACTAGACAATTATCCAAGTAATGATGAAGTCACTGATGCTACTCGGGTCAATGAAGTCTTAGAAGGGCTCATTCGTATTGATCCCACTCAGTGGATGTGGTTCCATCGCCGCTTCAAACATGGGCCAAACGGTCGTACCGATATTTATAAGTAAGCCTTTATTCCCAAAAATATTGGTGAAGTTTGCTATACTTTGCGGCTAATATTTTGCATTTTAGCTATGCACTGATAATAATTTGATAAACAAAATGACGGATTTTCCATGAGCAATAACAGTACTCCTGACAATCAAACTTCTGAGACTTCAACCGAAGCCAAGCGCATTCTGACTGGTATCAAACCGACTGGTATTCCGCACTTAGGTAACTATGTTGGCGCGATTCGTCCAGCGATTGAGTCTATTCAAAATAGTGATCATGAAGCGTTTTTCTTTTTGGCAGACTACCATGGCATCATCGGCTGCTATGACCCTGCTATCATTCATGAATCGACGAGAGCCATTGCCGCTACGTGGATTGCTTGTGGTCTAGACCCTGAGCGTGTGACGTTCTACCGTCAGTCAGACGTGCCTGAAATTCCAGAACTTGCTTGGATCTTGAACTGCTCATGTGCCAAAGGTTTGATGAACCGTGCCCATGCCTACAAAGCAGCCGTTGATATCAATACAGAAAAAGCCGATGTCGATCCTGATCAAGGTGTCACCATGGGGCTGTTTGGTTACCCAGTGTTAATGGCGGCTGATATCTTGATGTTTAATGCGACCCACGTGCCTGTTGGTCGTGACCAAGTACAGCATATCGAGATGGCGCGTGATATCGCAGGTACTTTTAATCATCGTTATAAGTCGCTTTTCACGTTACCGTCAGCAGTCGTTGATAACGATATACCGCTGCTTACTGGGCTTGATGGCCGCAAAATGAGTAAGAGCTATAGCAATACGATTCCCCTATTCGGTGAGCCAAATCCACAAGTTAGTCCTGAAAAACAAATGCATAAAGCTATCATGAAAATTGTGACTAACTCACAGCTACCTGATGAGCCAAAAGATCCTGATGATTCAGCTATCTTTGAGATTTATAAAGCATTTGCGACCGCTGAAGAGATTGCTGATATGCGTGCGCGTTATGCCGCTGGTATTGGCTGGGGTGACGCTAAGCAAGCTCTGTTTGATAAGATTAATGACGAAATCGCGCCATTCCGTGCACGTTACGAAGAGCTGATGGCCAATCCAAAAGAGCTAGAAGAAATCTTGCAGATGGGTGCGGATAAAGCCCGTCGCCATAGTCGTAAGCAACTAGACAAAGCTCGCCGTGCTATCGGTATTCGTCCACTTGCTAAGCTTAAATAATCGTTGCTGGAATAGTCGTTTCACTGGCGCAATTTATTATCAAAGCGGGTGCTAAACGTGCAAAATGAACTAAACATCAGACAGGCGGCTTTGTCTAAAGCCGCCTTATCTGCTATGGCTGATTCAACCTCCGAGCCTATGGACAATCAGAGCGAGCTTGATGAGTCAATCAACCATGATATGTCGCTACGTATTTATCAAACGCCTGTGCAGCATTTGCCAGAAGATCTATATGTACCGCCGCAAGCCTTTGCTATTTGGTTAGAGCAATTTGCTGGTCCATTGGATTTTCTGTTGTATTTGGTCAAAAAAAACAACGTCGATTTGACCCAAATGCCCATTTTGCCTATCACTGAGCAGTACTTAGCTTATATCGGTGAATTGGATACCGATCACTTTGAATTAGCGGGTGATTATCTGCTAATGGCATCAACGCTCATCGCTATCAAAACCGAACTGCTATTGCCCGCCCCTGACACCCCAACCGACGAGCGTGATCCAAAAACAGAGTTGATCGAACGCCTCGAAGAGTACGCGCAAATCAAAGTGGTCAGTCAGCGCCTAGACAATCTAGTACGCTTAGAACGTGATGTGTTTTTGGCAATGGTTAGTATGCCTGGTCAAGACGTTATGAATGCGGAGCTACCAAACTACTCACCTAACTTGCTGATTGATAGTTTATTTAAAATGCAGCTACAGCCCGACTATCAAATGCATACGATCAAAGTTGATGCAGTACCACTTGCCGATCGTATTGCCAGTATTAGCAGGCAGTTAAGTACAGATGGGGCGCGCTCCTTTTATGAGCTACTAGATAAAGCACAAGGTAAAATAGGCGTGGTCGTGAGTTTCGTCGCCGTACTTGAGCTTATAAAGCGACAGTTGGTTGGTGTTGTCCATACTGAGGTAGATAGCGATATCGTCAACTCTGCTCTCAATGACGAACCGTCTGATATGGATAGTGAGCCTACCGCACTTACGTTACAGTGGCTTGCCTAGCAGGCTCTAAGACTGTCTCCTAGCCCATTCTCTATCAAAATCACAATATTGAAATAAGAGCATACTTTAGATGGTAGATATTGAAGACCCAAAGCAACATGACGAAACCCAAGAATCAACAGCTATGACTACATCACCATCAGCTGAAGCGCAGCATGATTCTTTGGAAGAGATGAGTAAACGTATTGAGGTGCTGCTGCATGCTTCAGAGGCACCGCTGACCGCTCACTCGTTAAAAAAACATTTGTCATTATCTACTAAAGAATTAAAGCAAACCTTGGAAGTACTCCAACAACGCTTAGATACAGGTGTGCTTAGGCTACATGAGACCGCCAGCGGTTATCGTTTACAGATATCTGATGATTATAGCAGTCTAATCCAGCGTACTTTTCCGCAGCGTCAAGAACGTCTGAGCCAAGCCTTACTTGAAACCCTGAGTGTTATTGCTTATAAACAACCTGTGACACGCAGTGATATCGAGCATGTGCGTGGAGTGACATTATCGAGCAATATACTGCGCCAGTTGTTTGATAAAGGCTGGATTGTGGAGAAAGGCTTTAAAGATACTTTAGGCCGTCCTGCATTGCTTCATACTACTGCGCAGTTTTTAGATGCCTTTGGATTAAGCCATTTAGATGAACTACCACCTATGCCAGATATGGAAACCATACGATCCATGTCTTAAGTTTTCTGCTGAACAAACTATAGTTACTCACACAAAAAAGGACAGACCGCATAGGATCTATCCTTTTTATTACGTTGCTGATTTTGAACTGATATCAAAACCTAGCAATATATCGGTTAATTACTGATTGATAACGTCAACACCCTTTGGTGGTGTAAATTTAAACTGACTGCTACCAATACTTGGGTTCATCTTGATACCGCTAAATTTAATAGAGGTTGTTTGTCCCAGGGTGTCATTCAATACCATCATGACAGGTTTGCCACCACTAAAGCTTATTGAAAGACTTTTGAAACTTGCACTGTCTGACTTAGGATAGAGTACATAGTAGTTCTTGTTGTCATATGGCTGAGTGATCTTGAAGTTTTGATCAATCTTGCTTGGATCACCTGACAGTAGCAAGGCTGGTGTATTACCTACTTGACTGTCAACATTCTGCTTAGTCGCTTGCTCTAAATCCTTGTCATAAACCCACATAGAATTACCATTAGCAACGATCAACTGCTCTGATGGTGACTTGGTTTCCCAACGGAAGTTATTTGGACGTTGGACACTCATGGAGCCTTTAAACGTACCACTACTCGCGCCTTTGGTCGTTTGGCTAAAATTAGCCGTCATACTCTTGGTATTGGTCAGCAATTTGTTCAAACGTTTGGCAGCTGTTAGATTATCAGCAGGAGCTGCGGTAGCCGTTTGAGTCAATGCCATCATTGGCGCTGCGATACCTAGCGATGTCATTAATACACCTGCTAAAGCCCCACTCATCATTTTTTGTTTGGTTGATTTTTTCGTAGATAAGTTCATCATAAATCCTCTCTAAAAAAGCATAATCGCTTTAAAGTTGTCGCTAAAAATAAAATGTTCTATTGAAATTTTTGTTTTCTATAAATACTGATTTTACCAAGCTAAAGCTGGTAACCACCAGCAATGGCAACAGTGTGCCAGTTTTTTTATTACGCGCCTAGTCATGATTTGCAATCTTTACTACGGCTGCCATACACGCTTGTAACCAATACAGTTACACGGTAAAAGTTTGCATTTATAATTATTAGCTACAGTAATTATGCTAATAGTGGCTTTAAAAATATCGCTTAGAATTATTATTAATTTATATCACCCCACAAACGTAAAAAGCCCCTACTACCATAAGGCAGTAAGGGCTTTTTTAATTATCTGATCATTCTATCCAAAGAATAAAACGATCTAAATAGATAATTATGCGTTTTCAACCGTAACATAACGACGGTTAAATTTACCTTTGGTCGCAAACTTTACAACACCGTCATTCAGTGCAAATAAAGTATGGTCACGACCCATGCCAACGCCTTCGCCTGCGTGGAATTCTGTACCACGTTGACGAACGATGATGTTACCAGCTGTGATAGCTTGGCCACCAAAGATTTTTACGCCTAGCATTTTTGGGTTTGAATCACGACCGTTACGGCTCGAACCGGCAGCTTTTTTATGTGCCATGAGAAAATCTCCTTGTTAATTTGACTTACCGCTGATGCGATAACTCTTAAGCATTTAGTGCGCTATTTAGCAATAATTGCTAAATGGATAATTAGGCATTAATCGCTTTGATTTTTAACAAGGTGTACCATTGGCGGTGACCTTGTTCTTTGTGATAATGCTTACGACGGTTGTGCTTGATGATACGGATTTTTTCGCCGCGACCATGCTCAACAACTTCAACTTCTACGCTAGCACCGTCAACAACAGGCTGACCGATTTTGACGTTATCGCCGTCAACAACCATCAACACGTCTTCAAATTTGATTGTTTCGCCTTTTTCTGCTTTTAGTAGTTCAACTTTAAGCAATTCATCGACGACTACACGGTGCTGTTTACCACCAGTTTTGATTACTGCGTACATTGTATGACTCCGTTTAACCCGTGTGCCGTGGCTGATGTTATACCAACGCTTTTACGACGAACACGACAGGGAAAAATTAAAGGCAAGATTTTACGGCTTTTTGCTCATAAAAGCAAGCCGCGCCTCTCGTTTTTGCAAGGTAGTTACACTAATGACCATCTCTCATTTGGCTATAACGGCTGCTCATCAAGGAAAGTCGATAAACGACAATGCGAATATAAACATGAGAAATAGTAATGATAAGTGATAGATTAAGCCCAACAGCGGCCATTATAACTTATGCAATCAGTTACTTACAGCCCTTTATGAATCATTTATGTGACCAATAAGCTTAAAATGAGCTAGAAGATATATCTGTAAAACACAAGACATTTCTTATCGTTTTTATTCTATTCAATAGGCATAGTAAGCCCTATATATCATACGCCTGACCTACTTGTGCTATATACTTTAACCAACAATTTAAGCAGATAGCTATGCTATCATAAGCGAAATAATACCTTACCTATAGATAGATAAAGTCAAGGTTATACCAACTCTCTTTACTCTTATTAATATGACTATTTATTATGACTAGTACCTCTTTAAATAATACCGTGCCTGCCTCTCAATCGATGCCTAGCTATGCTGATATTCAAAGTATTGTAGCCAATGACTTTGAGGTAATGGACAAGCAAGTGTTTGGCAGTTTGAACTCAAAAGTACAACTCGTCATGAGCGTCTCGCAACACGTGATCAATGCTGGCGGCAAACGTATGCGTCCGCTGATTACGTTGCTCTGCGCACGTATGTTTGATGACAACCCATCAGAAAAGGCCATGCATCTAGCTGCTATCACGGAAATGCTACATACCGCTACCCTAGTCCATGACGATGTCATCGATGAGTCAGGGCAACGCCGTGGAAAGCCGACGGCAAATGCGACGTGGGACAATGCTACTGCCGTATTGGTCGGTGACTATTTGATTGCTCGTGCGTTCAACCTATTGGTTGGTTTTCAAAGCCTGCCACTGTTGCAAGTATTCTCCGATGGGACTTGTGATATTGCTGAAGGCGAAGTATTACAGCTACAGCATCAGCATAACCCTGCTGCGACAGAGGAAGATTACTTACGCATTATCGATGGCAAAACTTCACGCCTGTTCATGATGGCGACCCAAGGTGCTGCTATCTTGCAAGATAAGACAGAATATATGACGGCATTGGGCGATTTCGGACAGCATTTTGGTAATGCGTTTCAAATTATCGATGATGTGCTTGATTATAGTGGCGATAGCGACGTAATGGGCAAAAACCTAGGCGATGACCTTGCTGAAGGCAAGCCTACCCTACCGACTATCAAAGCACTCGAACTACTCAAAGACAGCGACACTGAAGGCTATGAGCAGTTGCGTATCGCCGTTCAGACAGGTAAGACACCAAACGCTGAGCAGCTGATTGAATTGGTACGTAGTTCTGGCTCATTAGCTTATTGTAAGCAGCGCGCTCTAGAAGAAACTAAACTGGCACAAGATGCACTGAGTACGCTACCAGACAACCGTTATCGTACAGGCTTATATCAATTGACTGAACTCGCTAGCGCCCGATTAGTATAATTAAAGCTGAGTCGTCTGTGTTATTAACTAATTAAGACGACTCTTTTTTTGACAGAATTTTTTAGCATGGCTTTTTAGCAAACTCCTTCAGCAATTGATGAATAAGAAGCTCATAAATTAAGAAGTACCTTCTTAAAAACTAGCATGTCAGCCAAATCGTTACCTTTCTTTAAGTTTCATACATTCTTGCAGTACTATAATCGTATAAGGCTTTTTGGACAGTCGGTCAAAGTTTGATGACGTTTGTTAGAGAGATACTGATAGTTATTTTTTATGACTGTAATTAGGGGTTGCTAAAATTGTCATTTTGTTGACAAAGTCGATTTTCTATCGTTTAAAAACCTTAGTTACTATAGGGTTTTAGATTTATAACAAAAGTTTACAATATATTTTGATACTAGGTTGTGCATGGTTCTATTAGCTGTTAATAGAGACGACGCTTACTATGACGGTAATCTATTAATTCGTAAACTGTAATATCACCGCTTTTCGATCCAGCTCGTATTGCAAACTACTTGACTGTGGGGTTACCCCAATAGTTTATAATGACTCATTAAATTTATTAATCCATTCTGTGGTTTGCTTAAACAATTAATGCTAAATAATCCTTTCGATACTTAATCCATATCGATGTCAGATTTCCTATTAGTTATATTTCACTAACAGAATAATCTGAAACTGGAATAAATAATGCTAGCTTAGGCTATTTATTCTCTTTATTCAGCATTAGCAAGTTATTTAGTATTAGCAAGACCCTTATATTCAGTACGCCAAACTTATTGATCGATTTTTATACTGTCACTATTTATATATATTGCCGAGGACATTGATGAAGCACTCTTATCTTGCGCTTGTAATAGCATCTGTACTATCTGGAGCTGTACTGGTTGGCTGTGACAAAAACGAGGACGCCGCTGGTGAGCAAGCCGCACAGCAGCAAATGCCGCCTGCGGTTGTCAACGTTCAAACAGTCACTCTCGATACCGTCCCTCAAGTACAAACTTTTTCTGGACGTACTGCAGCTTATCAAACTGCTGACGTCCGCCCACAGGTCAACGGTGTGATTGACGAAGTACTATTCCGTGAAGGAAGTAACGTCAAAAAAGGTCAGCCACTATATCGCATCAACACCGATAACTATGCCTCATCTGTTACGAGTGGCCAAGCCGCCGTACAGCAGTCACAAGCCAATTATCAAACTGCTGTGGCAAACAATGCCAATGCAAAAGCTGAATTGGTCAGTCGTCAAGCGTCATTAGCACAAGCGCAAAACGACTTACAACGTCTGCAAGGTCTGGTCAGTATTGATGCCATCTCGAAGCAGCAGTACGATCAAGCACAAACAGCCGTACGTACTGCACAAGCGGCGGTACAAAGTGCCGCCGCCGCTGTCGGTCAAACTCAAGCAGGTATTGAGAGTGCAAAAGCAGGCATTCAGACCGCAAAAGCAGGTTTAGAAGCCAGTACGTTAGATCTTAACCGTACTATCGTACGCGCACCTCTTACTGGTCGTACTGATCGCTCTAGCGTTACTGCTGGTACTCTGGTCAGTGCTGGTCAAGCAGATCCATTAGTGACTATTTCACGCTTAGACCCTATCTACGTCGATATCAGCCAGTCTTCTTCTGAGTTGCTTAAGCTTCGTCAGCAGATCGCAGATGGTACTGCTCAGCCAGGTATGAACTCAGTTGAATTGGTACTAGAAGATGGTTCTGTCTATCCAGTACGCGGTAAGCTTGCACTGTCTGAGGCCAAAGTTGATGAGTCAACAGGCGCTGTCACCTTGCGTGCTATTTTTCCAAACAGCAACAATATCTTGCTGCCCGGTATGTATGTCACTGCACGCCTGACACAGAGCGTGATTACCAATGCAGCCTTAGTGCCACAGAGCGCAGTCACACGTACGCCTAAGAGTGAGACACAAGTTTATATCGTTGATGAAAACAACAAAATCCAAGTACGTCCGGTCACCATTAATGGTACTTACGATGGACAATGGGTGGTCACTGATGGCTTAAAAGCAGGTGACAAAGTGGTTGTGATTGGCGGTGCTAAGGTCAAACCTGACCAAGAAGTGGTCGCCAAACCATTAGAAAGTGCAAATCCAGCACCAGCTGCACAAAGTGCGCCTAATACCAAAACGCCGCAGCAAGCCGCAAAAACGATGGATAAAAAGCCAGCTGGCGATGAGACTTCTACCAAAAAACCAACAGAAGCCGCTGCCAACTAATTCCATTCAAGACAGGAAGACTTAGGGATATACTATGTCACGTTTTTTTATTAATCGCCCTATTTTTGCATGGGTGCTGGCTGTTTTGGTCATGCTCATCGGGGTAATATCCGTTATCAATCTACCGATTGAACAATATCCACGCATCGCACCACCAACGATTTCGGTCAGTGCAAGCTATCCTGGTGCTAATGCACAAACCGTCGAAAACTCAGTCGTACAGATCATTGAGCAACGTATGAAAGGCCTCGATGGTCTGATGTATATGTCGTCATCGAGCTCGTCAAATGGTAGTGCTTCAGTGACGCTTACCTTTGAAAACGGCACAGATCCTGACACAGCTCAAGTACAAGTACAGAACAAACTGCAAGCAGCGATGAGCTCCTTGCCTGAGTCTGTTCAGCGTCAAGGTGTCAACGTCAATAAATCGTCTAGCAGCTTTTTGATGGTGCAAGCATTTATTTCTGAAGATGGCACCATGGATCGGGCAGATATTGCCGATTATATTAACTCTAATGTCGTCGATTCGATCAGTCGTGTAGAGGGTGTGGGTGAAGTTCAAGTCTTTGGCTCTACCTATGCGATGCGTGTTTGGTTAGACCCATCACGCCTACGTAGCTACAACATGATACCTTCAGATGTCGTCAATGCGATACGAGCACAGAATGCTCAGGTATCTGCTGGTCAATTGGGTCAAGCACCTGCCGACACAGACAAACAAGTTATCAACGCCACTGTTACTGTACAAAGCTATCTTCAAACGCCTGAAGAATTTAAAAACATTCTACTAAAAACAGATACCTCAGGCGCACAAGTGCGCTTAGGCGATGTGGCAGATGTCGAGATTGGCAGTGAAAACTATAGCGTTGTCTCTCTCTACAATGGTCAAGAAGCAGCCGGTTTAGGTATTTCACTCGCTGGTGGCGCAAACGCCCTTGAGACTCGTGAAGCCGTCGGCGCACGTATGGCTGAGCTGGAAAAAAACTTCCCAATTGGTCTAGCCTCAGTCGTTCCGTATGACACCACACCATTTGTACGCTTGTCTATCGAACAAGTCGTTATGACCCTCATTGAAGCGATTGTGTTGGTATTTATCGTTATGTTCATTTTCTTACAGAACTGGCGTGCCACCATTATCCCGACCCTTGCCGTACCTGTCGTACTCTTGGGTACCTTTGCAGTGTTGTATATTGCAGGCTTTAGTATCAACGTCTTGACCATGTTTGCCATGGTATTGTCCATCGGTCTGTTGGTCGATGATGCGATCGTCGTCGTAGAGAACGTCGAGCGAATACTAGAAGAAGATCCTCACATCTCTATCAAAGATGCAACTATCCAGTCGATGGGTGAAATCAGTAAAATCGTTATTGGTATTGCGCTTATCTTGTCTGCAGTATTCGTACCGATGGCCTTCTTTGGTGGCTCAACAGGTGTGATTTATCGTCAGTTCTCTATTACGCTGATTACCAGCATGGTGCTCTCTGCCATGGTCGCGCTTGTGTTCACCCCTGCCCTATGTGTAACCTTGCTAAAACGTGGCAAAAGTCATGAAAAAGGCAGTACCGAAAAGCAAAAAGGCTTCTTTGGTTGGTTCAACCGCGGCTTCTTCAAACTTAGCCGTTCGTACGAAAACTTTGTCGGCAAAAGTATTCGTTTTAAATGGTTATACATGATTGGCTACGCAGCCATTATCGGTATCATGGCGGTCGTATTCTTACGTATTCCAGGCTCGTTTTTACCAGAAGAAGATCAAGGCATTATGTTTACCTTGGTTCAGCTTCCGGCTGGCTCTACGTTAGATGAGACGCAAGACGTATTGGATAAAGTTAGAAACTATTACGATACCCAAGAAACTGATAATATCGCTTCGGTCTTTACCATTGCAGGCTTTAGTTTTGCAGGTCAAGGTCAGAATATGGGTCTAGCGTTTGTGCGCTTATCAGACTGGGAGGAACGCTCGGGCGATGAAAATACCGCTCAGGCTGTCGCTGGTCGAGCGATGGGGTACTTCTTTACTCAGCTAAACGAAGCACAAGTATTTGCCATCGTACCACCAGCAATTACCGAGCTTGGTAATGCCAGTGGTTTTGACTTAATGATTCAGGACAGTGGCAACCTCGGACATGATGGGCTACTTGAAGCTCGAAATATGCTCTTAGGTATGGCTGCACAGAACGACCAAGTAGCTGGTGTACGTCCTAACGGTCAAGAAGATTCGCCACAACTTAAAGTAAACATCAATCAAGAACAAGCGGCGGCTTATGGCCTGTCACTAAGCAATATCAATAGTGTCATTTCAACAGCGTGGGGCTCAAGCTACGTTAACGACTTTATCGATCGTGGCCGTATCAAACGCGTCTATGTACAAGGTGAAGCCAGCAGCCGTACCAACCCTGATGATATTGGTAAATGGTATGTAAGAAATGACATGAACGATATGATTTCGTTCGATGCATTCTCTAGTAGTGAGTGGCAGTCAGGCTCACCGCGTCTTACTCGTTACAACAGCCTACCGTCCATGAACATCCAAGGTAGCGCCGCACCAGGACTAAGTACTGGTGAAGCAATGAGCTCGATGGAAGCGATGATAGACAAGTTACCTGAAGGTATCAGTTATGAGTGGACAGGCATGTCATTGGAAGAGCAAAAATCAGGTGCCCAAGCGCCGATGCTTTATGCGCTTTCAATCCTAGTTGTATTCTTATGTTTGGCAGCGTTGTATGAGAGCTGGTCTATTCCTGTCTCTGTGCTACTAGTGATTCCACTTGGGGTATTGGGTGCAGTGATATTTACCTGGCTACGTGGTTTTGCCAATGATATCTACTTGCAAGTTGGTCTACTGACTGTCGTTGGTCTATCCGCCAAAAACGCCATTTTGATTATCGAGTTTGCAAAAGAACACCAAGAGGAAGGTTACAGTCTCAGAGAGGCCGTCATGACCGCAGCACGCCAACGTTTGCGTCCGATTGTCATGACCTCACTTGCCTTTGGTTTGGGTGTTGTGCCATTATTCTTGGCGAATGGGCCAGGTTCAGGCAGTCAAAACGCTATTGGTACTAGTGTTGTTGGTGGGGTAATCACAGCAACCCTCTTAGGTATCTTCTTTATCCCAATGTTCTATATCTGGGTGCGTAGTGCGTTCCCGCATAAATATGAGAACAATACACCCAATGATAAAGATGGTGGCAATGGTACGCCTAACTCGCATAACCCAACACCTTCTGAGAGTTATCAGCCTGCAAGTCTTGGAGACAATACACAATGAGTGCTCAAAAAACATCTATCATCAACTCATCATCGGTAGCTATTACAGCTATCGATGCGCAGCCAGCACTATCTCGTTTGCGCAAAAACAGTGGCCGCCTGTTAGGGCTGACTGCATTGGCAATCAGCATGGCCGCTTGTAACACCATTCCAAAAGCGGATATGCGTCCTGTGCTAGCAGAGCCGAATATCCCTATGCAGGAATCTTACGGTGCATTTGATAAAGAGACTGTCAGTAGTGCTGACCAAGCAAGCATTGCCAGTCAGCGCTGGCAGAATTTTTATAGCGATGAGCGTCTAAAAGGTCTGATTGCTCTCGGTCTTGCAAACAATAAAGACTTTGAGAGTGCGCGCCTAGCGATTGAAAAAGCACGTGCACAGTATCAGATTACCGATATTAACGACTTACCAGCTATCAACGGCAGTGCTGGTTATACTCGCTCAGCACAGAATCGTACTGATCGAAACGCTAGTAGTAGCTACAGTGTCAACTTGGGTCTTGCCAATTACGAGCTCGACTTTTGGGGTAAAATCTCAAGCTTAAAAGATCAAGCATTGCAGAACTTTTTGGCGACTACGGCGGCCAAAGATGCGACCCAAATCAGCTTGATTAGTAATATTGCCCAAAGCTACGCCAATCTAAGCTACAGCTTAGCGCAGTTAAAACTGGCTGAAGCCACAGTCGAGAGTCGTGAGCGTTCGCTATTTATCGCGGATAAACGTTTTGAAGCAGGTATTGATGCAAAACTGCCTTCATTGCAGGCTGCTGCCTCTCTTGAAAGTGCCAAGCTTGCCGTATTACGTGCACAGACCAGCGTTCTTCAATCACGCAATGCATTGCAGTACTTGGTTGGTGGCGCGATTCCAAACGAGCTTATCCCAACACCTGCCGTCAGTAATATCACTAGCCAGCAGATATTCAATGCTGGTCTACCAAGTGAATTACTACGCTATCGCCCTGATGTACTACAGGCAGAATACAACCTAAAAGCTGCTGGTGCGAATATCGAAGTGGCCCGTGCCTCTTACTTCCCATCTATTAGCTTAACCAGTAGTGTGGGTGTCAGTAGCGGCAGCTTAAATGACTTGTTCAAAAATGGTGCCGTTGGCTGGTCGTTTGGACCTAGCGTGAGCGTCCCTATCTTTGATGCAGGCCGTTTAGATGCCAACTATGATGTGGCTCAAATCGAACGTGAGCAAACGCTTGCTAGTTATGAGAGCTCTATTCAAACGGCATTCCGCGAAGTGTCAGATGTACTTGCCACGCGTGCAACGCTCGGTGAGCAGTTAGAGGCGCAGTATCGTCTGCAGGATAATTTTGAGCAGACCTATCAGATAGCAGATGCGCGCTTCAAAGCAGGTCTGGACAATTACTTAGACGTACTTGATGCGCAGCGTTCACTGTTCTCTACTCAGCAAGGTATCCTAGATTTAGAGCTACAGAAAATCGTTAGCCAGATCGAGCTGTACCAAGCGCTTGGTGGCGGTGCGAACCTTGATGTACCGACCGTCATACCTGTACCACAGCACACCAACTTGGCGCAGATTGTCACTGGAACTGCTACTAGTGCAAAAACCAAAGCGACAAATGCCATCAAAGCAGCTGGTTCAGCGCGTGTGACTACGCCGCAAGAAGCTGTCGCCATCAAGCAGTCGCAAGCGGTAGAAACGACTACTTTTGAACCGACTGCTATCGTCGATGTGAATGATGATGGTAAAAAGGATGCCGCTGTCGGCGTGGTCACTGAAGAGACTCGCTTCAATAACAATAGTGTTGAGCAAGTTCCTGTGACCCAGATTGTTGAGCCTTAAATAACCCAACCTTAATCTGATGACGCAGCTCTATCATCACATTGACAGTCGATACGTACTATCAGCCCTACCGACTTAACGTGGTGGGGCTTTTTGCTTTTATTGACGTCTTTTGGTTATAGTAGGCTCACTTTATGTAAGCTCTCTTTATTTACAGCCACTTATAAAGCACAAATTTTGATAAACTAATTCTATAAAATACCGCTTATAGCGATATTATTTTAACCATGTAACATGATAACTATTAAAACAATCATAAGGAATTATTATGAGTTATACCTTTAACCGTCAATACCCTGCTACTCGCTTACGTCGCCTGCGCTATAACGACAATGTACGTTCAATGATTCGTGAAGTGGAGCTGCATCCTAAGCACTTTATTGCCCCTGTCTTTGTATTAGAAGGCGAAAACCAGCGCGAAACCATCGCTAGTATGCCGGGCGTTGAACGCTTATCGATTGATTTGCTAATCAACTATGCCAAAGAACTGTTAGCAGAAGGTGTCACAACCATCGATCTTTTCCCTGTGATCGATAACGCTTTGAAAACACCAGACGGTAGCGCCGCTTATGACGAAAACGCCCTGACTGCACGTACGATAAAAGCGGTCAAAGACGCTGTGCCAGAAATGGTCGTCATGACTGATGTAGCGCTAGACCCTTATACTTCACATGGTCAAGATGGTCTGCTTGATGATAGCGGTTACGTCATCAATGATGCAACTATCGAAGTATTGGTCAAGCAAGCGCTGGTACATGCGCGTGCAGGCGCAGATATCATCTCTCCTAGTGACATGATGGATGGCCGTATCAAGGCCATGCGTGATGCGTTTGAAGCAGAAGGTTTTGTGAATACGGCTATCATGGCTTATTCAGCCAAATATGCTTCTGCTTACTACGGCCCATTCCGTGATGCCGTTGGTAGTACCGGCAATCTAAAAGGTGGCCATAAGAAACAGTATCAGATGGATTTTGGCAATCGTGCTGAGGCGCTACATGAAGTGGCTATGGATATCAACGAAGGCGCAGATATGGTCATGATTAAACCTGGTCAGCCGTATCTTGATTTGATTCGTGAAGTCAAAGACACCTTTGGCGTACCAACCTTTGCGTATCAAGTATCTGGCGAATATGCCATGCATATGGCAGCCATTCAGAACGGCTGGTTAAGTGATGCAGTGATTTTAGAGTCGCTGATTGGCTTCCGCCGTGCTGGCGCTGATGGCATCTTGACCTACTTCGCTCTAGAAGCGGCTCGTCAGCTAAACAATGCCTAATAGTAATTACACTAACTTTTATAATGTAAAAGCCCCAGCTGCCTATTAGTAGCTGGGGCTTTTTTATGCGGTTACTCTATTAAAATAAAACTATAGACGTGCACGGTTATGTGGTTCATTAAAATCAAGCACTGGGCCAGCAGGGACAATACGCGTGGGATTAATATTGGCATGACTGGTGTAATAATGCTGCTTGATATGATCCATATTTACCGTCTCTGCGATACCAGGTACCTGATATAAGTCACGCAGATATTCCCAAAGGTTTGGATAGTCAACGATACGACGCAGATTGCATTTGAAATGCCCAACATAGACAGCATCGAAACGAACCAACGTCGTAAATAGTCGCCAATCGGCCTCAGTTATAGTGCTACCTGTCAGATAACGCTGATGTGCTAAGCGCGTCTCAAGTGTATCTAATGCCGCAAATAGCTCGATCAAAGCCTCTTCGTAAGCCTCTTGTGTGGTAGAGAATCCTGTCTTATACACGCCATTGTTGATAGTTGAATAGACGAAGGTATTTATATCATCAATTTCTTGTAACAACTCTGAAGGCACGAAATCACCTGCTAGCGCACCAACCTCATCAAAGGCAGAGTTAAACATGCGAATGATTTCAGATGACTCATTACTCACGATTGTGTTTGTTTTTTTATCCCACAAGATAGGTACGGTGACACGGCCTGTATAGTCTGGCTTGGCCTTGGTATACAGCTCATAAGCATAGTCTGCATTGATAACTGGATCAGCAACGACGCCTGCACCCTCTGCAAACGTCCAACCATACTCACCCATATATGGATGTACTACAGACAACGGAATGATGTTTTCTAAGCCTTTGAGCTTGCGATAGATAAGGGTACGGTGTGCCCAAGGACAGGCTAGCGACACGTATAAATGATAGCGGTCAGGTTCGGCTTTGAAGCCTTCAATACCTGTTGGCCCTGCGCTACCATCTACCGTTACCCAGTTTCTAAAACCAGCATCTTCACGCTGAAAGCGGCCGCCACTCTCTTTTGTCTCATACCACTTGTCTTGCCACTGCCCATCTACCAAGAGACCCATGTTATTCTCCAACTGTTTTTAATATTTATTTAACGCTTAGTCAGCATGATTGACTTGAAGCCATTATTATCATGATGATTACGTTGTTTAGAGAGATATCATACCAGTTATAAGGGTTTAATCATTAGCGTCATCTCGTTTATTAACAATACAAACTAAACGTATTAAATTCAATATTTAATGAATATACACAAAAGTATATCTAATATAAGCCTGAATATCAGATATTATGACAATAAAAGAGGTTTATGCTAAAAAAGACTTGCAAAGTCTGGGAAACTTGCTAAAATGCTCAACCTAAATAGGCGTATAGCTCAGTTGGTTAGAGCGCTACCTTGACATGGTAGAGGTCAGCAGTTCGAGTCTGCTTATGCCTACCAAATTTAGAAAGCTCCAGTTTAACGACTGGGGCTTTTTTTTGTCCGTAAAATATAGGCTGTAGCGGAAAATCTATATTGGTATCCAGTTAAAATCACTATTATTTAATCAACTTTAAATGATTCAAAAACGCGACGGTGACCAAATGGTGACCAAAACGTGACCGACCCTTAAAAACCATTAAAATTAAAATCTTCTTTTTGACCTCTACTTCAAATTCTAAGCTAGAACCTATTTTTTAGTGTTTTTCTCTTTATCCTCTTTTACATATTCAAAAATATCTCCTACCTCTACTTCTAAATACTCACAAAGCTTATCTATAGTATCGAAATCAATTCTAGATGATTGATCGTTGTATATCTTATGCAACGTCGTTTTGCTTACCCCTGTTGCTCGTACGGCATCCGCTACTTTAAGCCTTCTTTCAGCTAACAAAGTTGGGAGATGATTAACTATCATACTATAAACTCCAATTATAATTATAAAAAGTACTTGCATAGTTATAAATTTATGGTAAATTACAACCATGGTATCTAAAAGTACCATTATAGTTAAACTTTATATAAGGAACATATTATGTCACATACCTACCTAACTACCCAAGAGCTTTCTGAGCTCATCAAATACAACCCTCGTACTATCCGCAATGAACTCAAGGATAGTGTACTTATTGAGGGCATTCATTATATACGCCCGTTCGGTGGTCGTAAGATTTTGTACATTTGGGAAGAGATTGAAAAAGATATGCGCACTGGCATCGCCGGTAGCATCAATGCCATGGCACTACAATAAGGAGAAATAGTATGGCTAGCATCAGAAGTAGATACGGTAAGCTCGTTGTCGATTTTTATTATATGGGTATACGCTGTCGGGAGACGACAAACTTAACGGACACGCCAGCGAATCGCAAGAAGCTTGAGAAAGTGATTGAGAAAATGGAAGCAGAAATCACCCTAGGTCTCTTCAACTACGCTAAGTACTTTCCAAAAAGTGACAAAGCGGCAGAAATGGTAGCGTTGAACGATCGCAAGGAATGCATCAACACTAATACGCCTTCTTTTGAGCAGTTTGCAAAATTATGGTTTCTTGAAAAAGAAATTGAATGGCGCGATACCTATAAGCGCAAAATAAAGGAGATTATTGATATGTATTTGATTGTTAAGTTTGGGACTAAGCCCATTCATCTCATAAAAAAGACAGATGTATTAGCCTTCCGTTCATCCCTCGCCAAAGTGACTTACGGAAAAGCTAACAAACATCTGTCAGCGGCACGCATTAATTCGATTATGGTACCTTTGGGTATGATACTAAAGGAAGCGGCTAAACGCTACAAGTTTGATAATCCATATGATGATATTAAGTCTCTCAAGGAGCCTAAGACCGATATCCAGCCCTTTACGCTGGAGGAGGTTTGGAAGTTTATTAACGGTGTGAGAGCAGACTACCGTAACTATTACTTGGTACGTTTTTTTACTGGTATGCGTACCAGTGAGATTGATGGACTGATATGGGAGAACATTGATTTTGATCGTCGTGAGATTGTAATCAAGCAGGCTTTGGTTAAGGGCAAGATTGTGCCGCCTAAGACGCAAGAGTCTTATCGAGCGATTCAAATGTCACCTTGGGTTTATGATGCTCTATTAGAGCAACAAGCCATAACTTATGAGCGCTCTGACTATGTATTTTGCGCGCATACAGGTGAACCACTTGACTATAACAACGTGAATAAGCGTGTTTGGCACCCTACTCTTAAGATTTTGGGTCTGAAGAAGCGTAATGCCTATCAGAGCCGTCATACCGCAGCGACGTTATGGTTAGCTGCTGGCGAAAGTCCTGAGTGGATAGCCAGCCAAATGGGACACTCTACGACTAAGATGCTGTTCAACACTTATAGCCGCTATGTACCGAATATGACTAGGCAGGATGGTAGTGCATTTGAAGCATTGGTCAATCGCAGTCAGATTGCTCAGGTATCTACGGACAAGGAGACGTCACAATGAAAATCATTGATTACGATAAACTGCATGCGACGTTTAAACCTAGTGGTTATGTCAGTGACGATGCTAATGACATTGCTAATACTTTGATTTGTGAACTCTGTATTCAATCAGGTATTGGTTTGGCTCGGTTCTTAAATGTTGATAGTTGCTTCGATAATCATATGGCAATGCGGGTATGGGTACAGAAGCGCTTAGATGCCAATCCTGACTATGTACTTGATGAGATGCGTGGTCAGCTGAAGAGTGAGCTTTACGAGCTACTACCACACACTGGCTATGGGTACTAAGGAGGATATTATGAGCTTAAGACTTGAGCCTAATATAACGCAGAACTCACGGGATCTGAAAATCTGTAGCGATTACTGGGCATACGATAATGAATGTGGCTTCATTGAGCATGTAGAAGGGGTTTGTCAGAAGTATGACATCAGTCCTCATATTATGTTTGTTACGGTAGGCCAGTGTTTTGCTTATCTAGATGATGTACTTTGCGAGTACTGTGGTTATGTTTGCCCTTTAGAGGTGCCAGCAGACATTTCTTATATGCGTGCAAAACATAGTTGGTGTTGTGAAGTATGTGAGCACGCTGTGTGGCGTGAGCATAACAACCGATAAATTTTTTTAAACATTCAAAGCCAAACAGCTTAGGTTGTTTGGCTTTTTATTGTTTCTAATTGACTGACGACATCTGTTGTCGTAAAGACTTTTTTATACGTTGTTTTACCGACATAGTTCCGTTAAAGTAAATTTGTATTAAACTTTATAATGCTTTCAATGGACGGAACTACTATGGCAAAATCTAGCAACGCTTATACAGATAATAGTTTTGCCTCATCAGATCTAAAAACTATTCTGCACTCTAAACGTGCCAATATTTACTACCTTTCCCATTGTAGGGTAATGCAAAAAGATGGAAGGATTCTCTATCTAACTGAAGAAGATAAAGCCAATCTGTTCTATAACATTCCTATCGCTAATACCACCTCAATCCTGCTCGGTACAGGAACTTCCATCACTCAAGCGGCAATGCGACTGCTATCACAAGCAGGTGTCTTAGTTGGCTTTTGTGGTGGTGGTGGCTCGCCATTATTTATGGGTGCGGAGCGTGAAGTCTATGTCGAGTGGATGACGCCACAAAGCGAGTATCGTCCAACAGAATACATTCAAGGGTGGATGAGCTGGTGGTGGGATGATGACAAGCGTTTGATGGCAGCGAAACTTTTGCAACACGCACGATTGGCTTATCTACAAACGGTATGGAATAAAGACAGTGAGCTAAAACGTTGGGGCTTTGATAGCAGTAATGACGCAGTGCAAGCCCTGCTCACAGATAACAGTCGGCAAATCAATCAGCAAATGGAGGTCATGCACTTATTGCAATTAGAAGCGCGTTTGACTAAGCAGCTCTATAAACTGGCCGCCAAAAATACGGGCTATGATGGCTTTACAAGGGAACATGAAGGTATCGATAAGGCCAATGGTTTCCTTAATCACGGCAACTATTTGGCTTATGGTTTAGGTGCGACCACAGCATGGACATTAGGTATTCCACATGGCTTTGCGGTAATGCACGGCAAGACTCGGCGCGGTGCATTGGTATTTGATATCGCCGATATTATCAAAGATGCACTGGTACTACCCCTCGCCTTTATCTGTGCCAGCGAAAACATGAGCGAGCAAGAGTTTCGTCAAGAATGTCTGAATATGTTTACTAAGCATAAGGCACTGGATTATCAGTTCGAAGTCGTAAAGCAGATTGCTATGACCAAAAGCTGGGAGGCATAAATGATTGTCACTTTAGTCTCGCAATGTGAAAAGAAGGCTCTAGGTCGAACTAGGCGTATTTTGGACGCTTTCGCTAATCGGATTGGTGATAATGTTTGGCAAACGGCTATTACTGAGGAAGGTCTAAAAACCGTCAAGCAGCTATTACGCAGCTCAGCGACTAAGTCGACGGCGGTAAGCTGTCATCGTAATAAGACACGCCAGCTGACTGAACTGGTATGGGTAGTGGGCAATAAGCGTAAGTTTAATGAGGTTGGAATTGTTCCTGTGAACCGTACCAAAAGAAACATCTTGCACAGTGAATGGGAAAATGAGTGGAGCTATGCCAGTAGTATTCAGATTATTGCCACTATATCTGCCCTGCTTCATGATATCGGTAAATCAACCATTGGCTTTCAAAACAAGCTCCTTGTCGGTAGCAAACAAGGCGACTCTTATCGGCATGAGTGGATATCATTAAAACTGTTTGAGCTGATGATTATTGATTGCGCTACTGATGAGGCATGGCTTGAACGTTTGATGCAGTTAGATGATTGGCTGAAAAATAACGATATAGAAAGATTACTGTCTAAAGCCAATCAAGATACCGTCAACATAGAAGCAATGCCGCCCCTTGCCCAGTGGGTCGCGTGGTTAATTGTCACCCACCATCGATTGCCACCTGCGGATAAAGTATTTCATTCCTTTACCGCCATTCAACGTATGCAGCAGCCCAAAGAAACACTAGCTTATAAGCAAAATTTGCAACAGTTTTATAGCAAGTTAACGCCTTTTGACTTTTGGGTCAAAAATCCAAAATCGTTAGAGGAAATGAGTAAAGCTCAACTAAAAAGCTTTTGGCAATTTGAGCATTTAGTGATTAATAGCCGTGCATGGCAAAAAAATATCAGACGCTGGTCTAAAAAAGCACTCAATGATCCTGCATTAATGCAAATTAGTCAGCAAGCAATTGATAACAAAAAGGCTATTAGTGATCCGTTTTTACTCCATTTATCGCGTTTATGTTTAATGGTAGGTGATCATAATTATTCCAGTCTAAAAGAAAATGACTCACGTTGTATAACTGTTAATAGCCAGTTTAAAAAATTAGCTGCCAACACTGACCGAACCGCTAGCACGCCCACTGTAAAACAGTCATTAGAGGAGCATTTATTGGGCGTGGGTGCTTTTACCGCTCATTTCTGCCGCGCGCTACCTATTATTGCTAGCGAAATGCCTACCCTATGCAATCACGATCCATTGGCTAAGCCGACTGGCATAGAGCGTTTTAAATGGCAAAACCAAGCATTTAAAATGAGCTATGGTTTGCAAGAAGCGACACGTGAGCATGGATTTTTCGGGGTAAATATGGCCTCGACAGGCGCAGGTAAAACCATCGGTAATGCTCGTATTATGTATGCTTTAGCTGACCCTAAAAAAGGTGCGCGTTTTACCATTGCATTAGGACTGCGGATTTTAACTTTACAGACAGGGCTAAGCTTTCGTAAAGACTTGAAGTTACAAGGCGACCAATTAGCCATATTAGTTGGCGGCAGCGCGAATAAAAAACTGTTTGAGCTGGTATACGACAATAAGACTAATGATATTACAGATATTATCAGCGAATATAAAAAAGACGACGAGCCTGATAATGAATCAGAGACCTTTGGTAGTGAGTCTAGCGAGGATTTATTAGATGAGTTTGTTGATAGCGATATCGATTATCAGGACTATGAGACGCTGAATCTCGATACTGTCATTGCCAGTCCTAAAGCGCGCGATTTAATATTTGCGCCGATTGTGACTTGTACCGTTGACCATATTATCCAAGCAAGCGAGTGCAAACGTGGCGGTAAATACATTGCACCGATGCTGCGTCTACTGAGTAGCGATTTGATACTTGATGAGCCTGATGATTTTGACCAAGCGGACTTGCCTGCGCTTTCGCGTTTGGTGCATCTTGCCGGACTCTTTGGCACACGTGTTCTGCTGTCTTCTGCCACTCTGACGCCTGACTTAGTAACAGGATTATTCGAAGCTTACATGGAAGGACGCAAACTGTTTAACCAAAGCCAAAATAAGCCTACTCCTAAAATAGTCTGTGCCTGGTTTGATGAACAACCTAAAGCGATGCTATCCGAGCAATGCGCTGATGTTGATGCCTTTCAAAATACCCATAAACAATTTTGTGATAAGCGTGCCAGCTATTTAGCCAAGCAGCCCGTTAGACGTCAGGCAGAAATATTGCCCTTTTCAGCTTCTTACACCAAAGATAATGCGACACAGTTTTATAGCGCTTTGGCACAAACTTTGGTCGATGCTGCCATAAGCTTGCATGATAAGCATCACGAGGTGCTGCCTAATTCTAATCAGAAAAAATCTAGTGATAATACGCAAGTGAGTATCGGGTTGGTGCGCGTCGCCAATATCAATAACATTACTAATATTGCCATGCAGTTATTTAAAGCAGACGACATAGCTGTACCAGATAATACGATAATACATGTGGTGTGCTATCACGCCAAGCAGCTATTGCTACTCCGTAATGCGTTAGAGAATAAACTCGATAGAATCTTAGATCGTAGCGACTCGAAAACCAATATCTTTAATCATCCTGAGATTGAACAAGCCATTGCTAATCAGCCTGCTAAAAAACATATCTTTATGGTTCTAGCCACCCCTGTTGCCGAAGTTGGTCGCGACCATGATTATGACTGGGCGATCGTCGAACCCTCTTCTATGCGCTCTATCATTCAGTTGGCAGGACGTGTCTGGCGGCATCGTCCTGAAAAGCTCGCCAATGAACCGAACATCTTACTGCTGCAATATAATATCCGCTACTTTAAACATGCAAATAGCAAGCGACCCATTTTCACGCATCCAGGGTTTGAGACCACGCTATTTAAGCCACCAAGCTACGATTTAAATAAATTGATGACTCAAGAGCAGCTAGCACAAGTCGATTCAAGACCTAGAATTTCAAGGTCTCAAAACAAAACCATAGAAACGTTAAGCGACCTTGAACATCGCGTCATGCAGCATTTATTAAACAACCATAAACTTAATTATGTCAACGCCTATTGGGATAGCAAGGCTACTGCCAATCGTACCCATACGCATTTGCAGCAAATCAGTCCTTTCAGAGCAGGAACGCCGCAAGACGATTGGTTATTGATTCCACGAATGGTCAATGATGACGAGGATACTGACATGCCGAGCATGGGCTTTGATACTTATTATAGCGAGGACGTCTTTGAAAAAGGCTTAGCCAAATCTAGCACCCACAATAAAACCATTCAACCGCTAGCCTTTAATTTTGAGCACGAACAAATAAAGCCATGGCTGACTGTCTCCTTGAATGACGTTTTACAAGACTTGCAAAAATCCCAGCCCGATAAGAGTTTGCGCTCGTTAGCCATCACTTATTCATCAGTGTCGCTTGATAGCATTAAGTCTAGCAATAGTAGTGGCTGGATGTTTCATGAATTTTTTGGTTTTGTTCGTGGATAGGTTTTAGCCCATTAATTGTCTGCATAAAAAAGCACGGCGTTAACCGTGCTTTTGCTAGAAGCCACCTGAGCGGTGGTGAAAGATAATACCAGTTATAACATTTTCTAAGCCACCTGAGCGGTGCAATCAAATTATAACAGAGCGTCTTTTATAAACATAACTGATATCTCTAATATTTATTTAAATACCAGTTATAACATGGTTTACTTATTAATTATTACGTGCTTTAATATTGTAAATAAAAAATTTTTGTGCATTATAAAAGGAGAAAATTTTGATGGATATATCTTCAGAGCTAGCAAGCGGTGCTGTCAAAGCATTTCTTATTAGCCAATATGATAAAAAAACGGATACTGAGCAAAAACAGCTCTCTAAAGCAATTGAAAGTAGCGACCACGACAAGGTCACAGAACTAAAAGAAGCGTTAGTAAATGCCAAAGAAAAATATAGCATTGCAAACTGGATTGCTGATGCGGCTACTCGCATGGCAAAGCAACTAAACTTCGGTACGCATATCTCAAAGGGCGTTCATCCTGACGCTAAGGGCGATAATGTTAGCTTTGATACAGTAGACAATTTATCGCAAACTATCGTAGGTACGCACTCAATAGACAGCAGTTACATCGATGCTAACGGTAATGCCGCAGCCCTGCCCCTTGCCGCTTTCTTCGATTTTGAAGTAGATGAGACGACTAAAATTCGTGACCTTATTTTAGCGGATAATGTTGATTTTATTGCCTCACTTGCCAGCGATAAAATACTGGCTAATACCTATCAGCAGACTTTTAAAGAAGCATTGCAAAACTTTATTACAAACCCTGTCACCCATGAACGTAATAAACAAACGCTTTGGGTAACCAACGCCTACGAAGGCGCGGACATAGAAGAGCTTGATTATATTAATATTGTTCCGCTCTACCCCTCTGTACTCACTCACGAAGTCTATCAGCGTATCAATCATCTTAAATTTTCTGAGGACAATAAAGCTGCCCGTGATAATCGTTTTAAAAAAACCGCCGATCAACAGCCTTATATCACCTTGAATGATTTAGCGACCCTTCAGCTTGGCGGTACTAAGCCGCAAAACGTTAGCTTGTTAATGAGTAAACAAGGTGGTCGTAATTATCTTCTCCCTTCACTTCCACCCATTATCAAACAAGAACGCTCGTTTAAATTATCCAAATTTGCCAATAGTATTTTTGGCACAGCTATGGAATATAACGCGCACGAAGCTATTAAAGAGATTTTTGAGTCTATAAAAAGTGCGCGCAATCTTGTCGATGTCAGAGATGCGCGCAAACTTGCTATTGATAAGTTACTACATAAATTATTCAAAGCCGCAGAAGACATTCGTACCGATATGCCCGCGGGATGGTCAAAAGACTATGAGCTTGAGCGACACGAGAAGCTTTGGCTTGATCCGAAACGCGCTGATCTTGAGGGCGAGGAGGAATTCAAAGCTGAGCGTGAACTAACTGACGCTTGGCATCACCAAATTATTCATGATTTTTCCCGTTGGCTCAATACTTTGATGCAAGCTGAATTTAAAGCCATTGCCAGCGACTTTGGCGATGCCGAGCATTTGGACTGGGAGCGTGAGATTGAAAATATGCAAAAACGCTATGAGCGCGCAGGCAAAGGAGTGTTTTTATGAGCCGTATAGATGATGACAACGATATCGGAGTGATTGGCTATTTGCTGTTCAAAAAGGTCGTTATTAATGGGGCAAATACCATATCAAGCCCGCTTACTTATGGCTTTCCAGCTATCACTGGATTCTTGGGTAGCTTTCATGCGATGTCGCGCAAAATGGCGGATGATGAGCAACTATCTAACGTATCGTTAGGTGGCGTATTACTGGCCTGTCATGACTGTCAGCCGCAGATGTATCGCCCAAACTCTTATAATAATTACACCTTTAATCAAACGCGTAACCCTATTAAAAAAGACGGTAAAACAGCTTCTATCATCGAAGAAGGCAAATGCCATTTAGTAATGAGTTTTGTAGTTGAAGTATTGGCAGACACTCAACTGACGACTGAGCAGCAAGCGTCTGTTATCCAAAAGACTAGTCAGTGGATTCAACAACAACGTATGGCTGGCGGTAGTGTACGCGGATTGGCTCGATTTGAGCCCGTACAATATTTTGATAGTAGCGATATTAGTGCCGTCATACCGCAGCTATTACCTGCCTTTGTATTAATGGATGCTCAAGATGAATTTGCTCAAATTATTAATGACGTACAAAAAGACAATCCAGATGCGGCACCTTTAGATGCCTTAATAGACGTTTGCGCGCTACATCATATTCCAGAAGCTCAAAAAAATGGCGATACCAAATGGTTGACGACTTCGCGTAAGAGTGGTCACGGTTGGCTTGTCCCTATGCCTATAGGATATCAAGGAATTTCTGATCGTTATGATGCAGGTGTGATGCAAAACGTACGTAATCCCGAATACCCTAGCCAATATGTCGAAGCGATATATAGTCTTGGCAAATGGATCTATCCACAGCGTTTAAATCGCATCGGCGGTGAGCATGATATTGTCAATGCCTTTTGGCGTTACCACTATGACGCCGATGATTCTCTGTACTTGGTCACCCAGCAGCAAGACTTTTAATCACATTTTTAATTTTCTAAATCCTTTAACTTTTACGATACATTCAATTTAACTTTTATTCTTATGGAGAAACTCATGTCAAAATCAGCCCTAAAAACTGCATCCGTCCTCGCTTTTGAGCGTAACCTTGACGTATCAGATGCTTACCTATGGCAGACTAATAGCCAAGCAGCTGATAAAGCTGCAATGCCGTCGCCTGTCGTTATTAAAGAAAAATCAGTTCGCGGAACGATAAGCAATCGTCTAAAAAATGCTATTACTAATGACCCTGCCAAACTAGATGCCGAGACCGAAAAAGCTAATTTACAAAAGGTAGATTCTGCGTCACTAGATGAGAACAACGATACCTTAGTTGCGCGCTTTAGCCTGAAAGTACTACCTTTCACTGGTAAGCCTAACGTCTGTAATGATCAAGACTATCAACAGGCTTTAGAGCAAGTGGTTACTGATTATATCGACGCTCAAGGCGTAGATGAATTGGCAAGGCGCTATGCGATTAACGTGCTGAACGCGCGTTGGTTATGGCGCAACCGTGTGGGTACTGAAAGCATCAAAGTCACCGTTAAATGTAATGGACAAACCATTACTATTGACGATGCAAAAGCTTATGGTCTCAAAGATTTTAACAGTGATGACGCTAATATCAAACAAGTCGCAGACTGGATCAAAGCAGGTCTAGATGGTAATGAATTTATCATTTTATACGTAGAAGCACACGCCGTCATCGGCTATGGTCAAGAAGTCTATCCGTCACAAGAATTGATACTTGATACAGGTAGCAAAAAGAGTAAAGTGCTTTACCGTGTCAGTGACCGCAAAGGCTCTGAGGATAATGCAGGTATGCACTCACAAAAGGTCAGTAATGCTATTCGTACTATCGATGACTGGTATCCTAATGCCGAGTTTCCTATTGCGGTTGAGCCATATGGCGCGGTGACCACATTAGGTACAGCGTTCCGTCAGCCTAAAGCTAAGATGGACTTTTATAGCCTATTCGATAATTGGGTATTAAAAGGTGATGCGCCAAGTACCGAGCAACAACATTACGTGATGGGTGTGCTTATCCGTGGCGGCGTGTTTGGTGCCAGTGGCAAGGAGTAATTTATGAGTGATGCAACTTCAAGCCTGACCCATTACTGCGAGTTAACCATCATCCCTGACCCTGATATTGCGCCCTACTTTATCTGGAGTAAGCTATTTACCCAGCTACACATTGCGCTAGCTGAAATGAAGAATAAACATGACATCGAATCCATCGGTGTCAGCTTCCCTGATTATCATTATGATGATAAAAAGGAGAAGTCATCTAAGCTGGGAGTAAAGCTTCGCGTCTTTGCCTCTAACCAAAAAGATTTAGAAACGCTAAATCTTGATAACTGGCTATCGCGGCTTACTGACTACGTGCATATCAAAGGCATCAAAGACGTGCCTATAGATAAAATAACGGGCTACGTGAGTGTACACCGCTATCGTTTTAAACCGATAGAGGTACAAGTAGAATCTCTAGCCAAAAAAATGGAGATTAGCAATGACGAGGCAATGGCGATAGTTGTTAAACGCAAAGCTGAATTAAAGCTGCCTTTTATCAGAATGTTTAGTGAAAGCAATAAAGCCCATTATCCATTGCAAATTTTACAACAACCTAGTAAACAGGACGTAACTGGTGGTTTTAATGTATACGGTATGAATGGCATGCGCGATAACGTTACTGTGCCGCAGTGGTAGTAGATAAAGTTAAAGGGTAATGATGAATTATCCTTTAATTGGGTATAAAAACCTTTTTTTTAATCTATTTAAAAACTTGCAATAAAATCAAACAGTTATGACAATATGAAAATTGGAGGGTAAATTAGGGTATTTTGCCCTCCGCGCCTTGTTATAACTGTCTTTTTTGAGGTATAGTTCCTCTTCATCACCGCTCAGGTGACTTAGAAATTGTTAGGTTTCGTTTGTATCAAGTCACCATACTTCATCACCGCTCAGGTGACTTAGAAATTACTTATATGCAAATTATAACTATAATTGCACTTCATCACCGCTCAGGTGACTTAGAAAACCAGTACAAAAAGCCCATTCTATAGAGTGGGCTTCATCACCGCTCAGGTGACTTAGAAATTGTTCGTTGCCGATAGCGTAGCTAGTAACAACTTCATCACCGCTCAGGTGACTTAGAAATGCGTTTGCCATTCCTGCGCTTGCAATAAGAGCTTCATCACCGCTCAGGTGACTTAGAAATGCTATTGCAACGTGTATCATGGCAGGGATCACTTCATCACCGCTCAGGTGACTTAGAAAAATCGCTTGTCAGCCGAACAAAGTATGATCGGCTTCATCACCGCTCAGGTGACTTAGAAATTTTAGTGTAACTTAATGTAACTCATATTACTCTTCATCACCGCTCAGGTGACTTAGAAAAATGACGGCCGCAAAGACTTTAGGTAAAAACGCTTCATCACCGCTCAGGTGACTTAGAAACTTCTTTCAAGTCAAGCGAGTTTGACAGCGTACTTCATCACCGCTCAGGTGACTTAGAAAAGTGCAGCCATCAATTGCAGCAAACATATAGTCTTCATCACCGCTCAGGTGACTTAGAAAATCTTCAAGCGTGTCGATGATGACCAGCGCTCCTTCATCACCGCTCAGGTGACTTAGAAAAATGGCAACAGTTTAGCCACCACGACACGCTGCTTCATCACCGCTCAGGTGACTTAGAAATTATACCGGCATTGCTGATATGTTCAAACTTGCTTCATCACCGCTCAGGTGACTTAGAAACTAGAAACAACAAAAGACTTATTACCACCAGCCTTCATCACCGCTCAGGTGACTTAGAAATGCTGCCTCAGCTATCCACTGCAATGAGTTAACTTCATCACCGCTCAGGTGACTTAGAAAGACAATCATAATATTTGCCGCGTGTTTTGGATCTTCATCACCGCTCAGGTGACTTAGAAAACGTAGAAGTTGATAGTGACGAAGGTGTTTTCCTTCATCACCGCTCAGGTGACTTAGAAAAATGAAACCAATATTATTCACATTGATATGCGCTTCATCACCGCTCAGGTGACTTAGAAACAGAAAAGAGCTGGATGCACATGCTAAGCAATCTTCATCACCGCTCAGGTGACTTAGAAATTAATGGGCGGTTTTTTATTGCCTGTAGATATCTTCATCACCGCTCAGGTGACTTAGAAAGCCGCCCTGCATGGTGACGGTATAGTTTGAGCCTTCATCACCGCTCAGGTGACTTAGAAATTCTTATCGTGTCATCAACGCCGTTAAGCTCACTTCATCACCGCTCAGGTGACTTAGAAACAACTAAGTATTGGTACTGTGCTCGCATCACTCTTCATCACCGCTCAGGTGACTTAGAAAACCATTGTCAGCGATGCTTTTAGCTGCATATCCTTCATCACCGCTCAGGTGACTTAGAAAATCTATCACCGCGCCTGACGCAGATTGTAAGCCTTCATCACCGCTCAGGTGACTTAGAAAATCAAATACCGACTGATCGAGCTGCTTTAGTTCTTCATCACCGCTCAGGTGACTTAGAAATTATCAAGCGGTATAAGTGGCGTAAAGCCGTACTTCATCACCGCTCAGGTGACTTAGAAATTACTGTGTATAGTATAGAGTATTGTTGTCTTCTTCATCACCGCTCAGGTGACTTAGAAATACCGCCCGTCCAAATAAGCCCTGTCATTAATCTTCATCACCGCTCAGGTGACTTAGAAAATGAATAAATCACGAATACTGAAAGCAGTTATCTTCATCACCGCTCAGGTGACTTAGAAAAATCATTCAAAAAAGGCTATGGCGTTTGGAAGCTTCATCACCGCTCAGGTGACTTAGAAATGCTCGTTACCAACTTCATCAATAATGGTGTACTTCATCACCGCTCAGGTGACTTAGAAAAAATTATGCAACAGCAGTGAATAATTATCCTACTTCATCACCGCTCAGGTGACTTAGAAATATTGGCAATATATTTCTTCTTATAACGCTTACTTCATCACCGCTCAGGTGACTTAGAAATTGTCGAATCACCAAGTATCAAAGGCGGTCTACTTCATCACCGCTCAGGTGACTTAGAAATTGAATTAGCAACCACGTTTGTATATTTCTACCTTCATCACCGCTCAGGTGACTTAGAAATTTATCGAGCAAGTACGTTGACTCTTTAGGCACTTCATCACCGCTCAGGTGACTTAGAAATTTTGAAGTAGTTGAGCATAATGGTGGCCGTGCTTCATCACCGCTCAGGTGACTTAGAAAATTCGCCACGACTTAGCGCCTGATGTACTAACCTTCATCACCGCTCAGGTGACTTAGAAATTGTACTGCAACAACTTTGATGCACTGTAAAACTTCATCACCGCTCAGGTGACTTAGAAATTGCTGTGCTGCCGTCTTTGGACTATAGCCCGCTTCATCACCGCTCAGGTGACTTAGAAAAGATAACAGACGTAAAAGTTAAGGCGATTATGCTTCATCACCGCTCAGGTGACTTAGAAAAATGAGTGAAAACACAATGAATCAGGCTTTAACTTCATCACCGCTCAGGTGACTTAGAAATTAAATTACCCATCAAGACACCATAATAACCGCTTCATCACCGCTCAGGTGACTTAGAAATCTTAGGTCAGGGTGCTGTAAGTGGCGGTACTCTTCATCACCGCTCAGGTGACTTAGAAATCGTAGCGTTGGCGTATTGTCTAGCGTATAGACTTCATCACCGCTCAGGTGACTTAGAAATACTGTCTCGATGCTATCTACGCTGCCCTGCTCTTCATCACCGCTCAGGTGACTTAGAAAAATTTTTCAAGCGCATTGGTAAAGCCTGAAATCTTCATCACCGCTCAGGTGACTTAGAAATATGATTATTCGTGATGCTAATCCGCTAGAGACTTCATCACCGCTCAGGTGACTTAGAAATGACAAATAAACAAGGCATTTGGAGTTAACGTCTTCATCACCGCTCAGGTGACTTAGAAAATATTTTGAGATAAGCGGAAACAAGTTTATTGCTTCATCACCGCTCAGGTGACTTAGAAAGCAAGTCACTATCTTAGGTTTAGAAGTCACAGCTTCATCACCGCTCAGGTGACTTAGAAAAAATGAAATACTTGGGTCAATAGACTGGCATACTTCATCACCGCTCAGGTGACTTAGAAATAACCACCGCCCCAAGTACACAAAGAGCTATCCTTCATCACCGCTCAGGTGACTTAGAAACAGTCGGGTAGCTTTTTTATTGGTTTTAAAGACCTTCATCACCGCTCAGGTGACTTAGAAAATCAACTGTACTTTAGTTTCAATCTCAATGTACTTCATCACCGCTCAGGTGACTTAGAAATTCAGTTATAAGCCCATTATTAGTAAAGCCAGCTTCATCACCGCTCAGGTGACTTAGAAAAACTGGAATAGGTGCGAAAGTATCTAGGTCATCTTCATCACCGCTCAGGTGACTTAGAAAGCAGGCGGTGATTGGCGATAAATCAAAAAACATCTTCATCACCGCTCAGGTGACTTAGAAATATCTAAAATACTTGTAGGCAGCACTAGGACGCTTCATCACCGCTCAGGTGACTTAGAAACAGCAGAGATAAGGCCTTCAATGCTGTCAGTCACTTCATCACCGCTCAGGTGACTTAGAAAAGGGTAAAATTACAGGCAGTAAGTACGCGCACCTTCATCACCGCTCAGGTGACTTAGAAATAAAATAAGCTATTTGTCCTTGTTTCTTGTTTCTTCATCACCGCTCAGGTGACTTAGAAAATTGTATGAAACATTTTCATGCTGATTAACGTCTTCATCACCGCTCAGGTGACTTAGAAATAATAGACGCATACGCTACGCTATTAGTGCCTCTTCATCACCGCTCAGGTGACTTAGAAAGTGTATGTAATTTTTAAGCTGTTTGGCACTGGCTTCATCACCGCTCAGGTGACTTAGAAATTTTAGTGTAACTTAATGTAACTCATATTACTCTTCATCACCGCTCAGGTGACTTAGAAAAGTGGCAGCAGGAGCAGCCAAACGGCAGCCAGCTTCATCACCGCTCAGGTGACTTAGAAATTACGTGATGATAACGGAAAGATAAAAAGTGGCTTCATCACCGCTCAGGTGACTTAGAAATCAATAAACTGTACGTCAAATCCTGCTGTTATCTTCATCACCGCTCAGGTGACTTAGAAATATGATTGCTTAGTTAAAAAACTCATTAACATCTTCATCACCGCTCAGGTGACTTAGAAATCATGAGTATCAGCATTGCCTTTAGTGATTTTCTTCATCACCGCTCAGGTGACTTAGAAATTTTAGTGTAACTTAATGTAACTCATATTACTCTTCATCACCGCTCAGGTGACTTAGAAACAAAACATTAGCCGCGGTTAAAGCTATGGATCCTTCATCACCGCTCAGGTGACTTAGAAATACAACGTTATTGCCACTTTTTATCTTTCCGTCTTCATCACCGCTCAGGTGACTTAGAAATGCTATCTTTGCAGCAACTATCTTTTGAACCT